>JAURKF010000204.1 GCA_030831885.1 Flavobacteriales bacterium | reverse complement strand
CGGTCTCAACTATCCGGGACACGTCGCCATGGCGGTGATGCTCGATGATGTGCGCTCCAGCGACGCGCGTTTCAACTATAAGAATCAGACATGGGTATTTTGTGACCCAACATACATTGGGGCGGATGTGGGCATGATGCCGGGCGTTTATGAAAATCAAACTCCGGAAGTTTTCGACTGATTCACTTGGTCATGAATTAAGCGCAACCTCTCTGCTTGCCGCTACTTAAGCTCTGACTTCAGAAATTTTCCGGTCCAGCTGCCTTTCACTTTACTAACTGCTTCGGGCGTTCCGGTGGCAATGATTTGTCCGCCTCCGTGTCCGCCTTCAGGCCCAACATCGATGAGATGATCGGCCACTTTGATAACATCCATGTTGTGCTCAATGACCAATACGGTATTGCCCCGATCCACCAATCGATTCAATACATTGATGAGCATCTGAACATCCTGAAAGTGAAGTCCTGTAGTAGGTTCATCCAGTATGTATAAGGTATTGCCCGTGTCACGTTTGCCAAGTTCCGTAGATAGCTTTACCCGTTGCGCTTCACCACCGCTCAGCGTGGTGGAGTGCTGCCCGAGTGTGATGTAGCCCAACCCGACATCCTGTAGTGTCTTCACCACGTGGCGAATACGCGGATGCGCATCAAAAAACTCTACTGCCTGGTCCACGGTCATATCAAGCACATCCGAAATGCTTTTGCCTTTGAATCGTATCTCGAGTGTTTCGCGGTTGTAGCGCTTGCCTGCGCAAATCTCACATCCTACCAAAACGTCGGGAAGGAAGTTCATCTCGATGGTTTTCACTCCTGCGCCTTTGCATGTTTCGCAGCGACCACCGCTCACGTTGAATGAAAAGCGCCCGGGCTGATATCCTCGAATCTTCGCCTCGGGAAGCGATGCATACAAATTGCGTATGTCGGTGAAGATGCCGGTGTAGGTGCTTGGATTGCTTCGCGGGGTGCGGCCAATCGGACTTTGATCTATTTCTATAACCTTGTCTAATTGTTCCAATCCTTTAATGGACTTGTAAGGCAGAGGCTTCTTTACTCCGTTGTAAAAGTGCCGATTCAAAATAGGGTAGAGGGTATGCTCAATGAGCGACGATTTGCCGCTGCCGCTTACTCCGGTTACCCCAACAAACATCCCAAGCGGAATTTCGAGATCTACATTTTTTAAGTTGTGCCCACTCGCACCTGTGAGAACGAGTTTTTTCTTGTTGCCTTTTCGGCGGGTTGTGGGAACCTCTATTTTCAAATCACCGCGCAGATACTTCGCAGTTACACTGTCGAGTTGTTTCAGTTGATTGGGATTGCCCTGGGTCATAATGCGGCCTCCATGTGTGCCTGCGCCGGGGCCTATATCGATGAGGTGATCGCTTTGAAGCATCATATCGCGGTCGTGCTCCACGACAATCACGCTATTCCCTCCATCGCGCAGCGCTTGCAGCGAAGCAATGAGCTTGTGATTGTCGCGCTGATGCAACCCGATGCTGGGTTCGTCCAATATGTAAAGCACACCTACCAGCTGTGATCCTATTTGTGTGGCGAGACGAATGCGCTGTGCTTCTCCTCCGCTGAGCGTGCGAGCACTGCGGTGCAAGGTGAGATAATCCAATCCTACATCGACTAAAAAGCGCAAGCGGTTGCGCACTTCTTTCAAAGATTCTTGCGCAATCGACACCTGTCGTTGCGACATTTTGTATTCAACGCCTTCCAGCCAGGCAATCAGCTCGTGCATGCCCATCGATGAAAGCTCGGCTATATTTTTATCACCAATGCGGAAAAAGAGCGCCTCCTTTTTGATGCGGGCTCCTTGGCATTCAGGACAAGGCATTTTGTTCATGAAGCTCTCAGCCCAGCGACGCAGCGCAGGCGAACTGTCTTCATCTATTTGCTTCTCGATTTGGGCTATAATGCCCTCGTATTTTATCTGATAGGTTTGATTTCCCGACGTGGTTACTTCAAAGATTTCTTCGGAACCGTAGAGAAGCACATTGATTACATCTTCATCGATGTCTGCGATGGGCGTGTTTAAATCGTATCCGTAGTACTTCACCACCGATTCCACTTGCTGAAACCACCAATTGTTTCGTCCTTCACCCAGCGGAGCAATGCCGCCTTTTTTTATGGAACGTGAAGGATCGGGAATGATCTTCTCCATATCGACCTCAGCTACTTCACCCAGTCCGCTGCAATGCGGGCAGGCGCCGTAGGGTGAATTGAACGAGAACAGGTTGGGTTCCGGTTCTGAATAAGAGATGCCCGAAGTAGGACACATGAGATGTCGGCTGAAGTGCTTAACAACCGACGTTGATTTTTTCTTAGAACTTGCCTTTGACTTTTCTTCGACGTGAGACATCAGCATGATGGTCCCTTTGCCTAGTTTTAGTGCCGTTCCGACGGTTTGTCGGAGGCGCACCATATCAGGATCGGTCGCGACTTTTTTTCCGGTAACACCAGCGCCAAGCGCCAAGCGGTCCACAACCAATTCTATGTCGTGAATCTTGTAACGATCGACCTTGTGGCCCTTGGTGAGCTCTACTATTTCGCCATCGATACGAGCGCGCAAATAGCCTTGCTTCATAATGGACTCGAACAATTCGCGGTAATGTCCTTTCCTTCCTTTAACGAGCGGTGCCAAAATCACAATTTTCTGATTGGCGTATTCTTCCCGAATGAGCTGGATAATTTGGTCGTCGGTGTAGCGCACCATGCGCTCGCCCGTCACATAGCTGTAAGCATCAGAGGCGCGAGCGCATAGGAGACGCATGAAGTCGTAGATCTCGGTGATGGTGCCAACAGTGGAGCGGGGGTTGCGACTCACCGTTTTTTGTTCGATGGAAATAACCGGCGAAAGCCCATTGATTTTGTCAACATCCGGACGTTCCATTTCACCGATGAATTGTCGAGCGTATGCCCCGAACGTTTCGATGTAACGCCGCTGACCTTCAGCATAAATCGTATCGAATGCGAGCGATGATTTTCCGCTTCCGCTTAGGCCGGTAATTACTACCAGTTGATTGCGAGGAATGGTTACATCGATATTCTTGAGGTTGTGCTCGCGAGCACCGATAATTTCAATTTGTTCCTCGGCCATTTGCATGGCGCAAAGATGAAACGATGGCGTGCAAAACAAGATGGTCTTTCGTGTGATTTAGTTAACACAATCGATATTGAGTCTCTTTGCTTTATATGTTTGCTGCAATCGCCTTGTTTCATGCTATTTCACACAGCTGCATTTCTAGTGTTTTTTGTGACCGTGTTTGTCCTGCACTGGTGGGTGATTAGGCGCAATGTAAAGTGGCAGAACACCCTTCTGTTAGTGGCGAGTTACTTCTTTTACGGGTGCTGGGATTGGCGCTTTTTAACCTTGCTATTGTTTTCTACTCTTCTGGATTATTTCACGGGTATTCAAATTGGCAATGCGCAAAGGGTGGGTGCTCGCAAATGTTGGTTATGGGTGAGTATCGTTATCAATGTTGGGTTGCTCGGTGTTTTCAAGTATTACGATTTTTTTGCTCTATCGTTTGCGAACTTGTTGGGCACCTTCGGTTTAAAAGTAGATGTTGTAACGCTAAACTTGATTTTACCCGTTGGGATTTCATTTTACACCTTTCACGGATTAAGTTATGTGCTGGATATTTATCACCGGCGAATTCAACCTGATCGCAACCTGATCGATTACTCCCTTTTCGTAAGTTATTTTCCTTTGCTGGTGGCTGGTCCCATTGAACGGGCTACTCATCTTCTTCCACAGCTGAAACAGGTGCGTGAATTCAATTCTCAACGGGCTGTCGAAGGGCTGCGCATTTTTATGTGGGGACTTGTCAAGAAGGTTCTTATCGCTGATAATTGTGCGGTGATTGTCAATGCCATTTTTGCTGATCACTTCGGCTTTGATTCTCCCACTCTTTGGCTTGGTGCAGCCTTATTTGCCGTTCAGCTTTACGGTGATTTTTCGGGGTACTCCGACATGGCGCAAGGAGTTTCGCGCATATTCGGAATCGAATTGATACGAAATTTTAATTATCCCTATTTCGCCACAAGTATCGCCGATTACTGGCGGCGTTGGCATTTGTCGCTTACGGGTTGGTTTCGTGATTATATATATATTCCTCTTGGTGGCAGTCGTGGAAACAAATGGCAACAGACGAGAAACATTTTTGTTATCTTCTTGCTGAGCGGCTTCTGGCATGGTGCCAGCTGGAATTTTGTGGGGTGGGGAATGATGAATGCATGTTTTTTTATACCGGGTATTGTTCTGGGAAAGCGTGAAAGAT
>JAURKF010000203.1 GCA_030831885.1 Flavobacteriales bacterium | reverse complement strand
TGTAGTTGGAGAGCCCCCCTGATGGCATGAGCAGTCTGCGGAAGCGATGCAGCGCGTCCTTGCCGCTCACGGTAACACCAGCCCCCCGCTATCAACACCGCTTCCTAGATAAGTTTTCTTTTCGCGCACGTGGCCACGGCAATTCGAGGCCAATTTTCGCGTTGAGTGCCCACAACGGGGTACCGCTTACATTTTATCTGAAAACAAGCACACATGGACATTCTCTTTTTTCTTCAAGAAACGATTACAGGAGCTATACAAGATGGTATAGGTGTAACACCACCAACAGTGCACGCTCCGGTTGGTAATTTCAGCGTTATGGATCAGCTTATGAAGGGTTGGTACATCTACGTGCCTCAGCTCATCATGAGCGTGATTGCGGTGTATGTAATCATCGAGCGCACACTTACAGTGGGTCGTGCCGATAAGGAGGAGGCGAACTTTATGGAGAAGATTAAGGAGTATGTAAGTCAAGGTAAACTCGATAGCGCTCGCAATTTGTGCAGCACCTCGAAAACGCCTG
The DNA here is from genome assembly GCA_030831885.1 of Flavobacteriales bacterium. The sequence continues at coordinate 9,721 of JAURKF010000203.1, read as the reverse complement.
TTGCGCGCATGATTGAGAAGGGTATTAGCCGCATCGGAAAACCGATGGAAGACATCAAGAAAGCTATTGAGAACGTGGGTAAACTAGAAACAGCGAAGCTCGATCGCAATGTGACCATCCTTGCAACAATTGCGGGTATTGCTCCGGTGTTTGGTTTCTTGGGAACCGTGTTCGGTGTAATTACCATCTTCCGCGATATTGCTGAGGCGGGCAGTCTCCAAATCGGCACCGTGTCAGAAGGTTTGTACTTGAAAATGATTTCTTCGGCCGTGGGTCTTATTGTGTTTATGATTGCCTACATTGGTTATAACACGCTTGTAACGCGTATCAACAAGGTGGTGAACAAGATGGAGGCCAACGCGGTGGAATTCATGGATATTCTAGAACAACCAACGCACTAACCCATGGATTTCGGAAGAAGAAACAAAGTACACGTGGAGCCTGCGATGTCGGCATTGTCAGACATCATCTTCATGCTTCTCATCTTCTTCATCATCGCCAGTACACTCGCGGTGAATGGAGAGCAGGTGAATTTGCCGAAGACCTCAACAGGCACACCCACACAGTCAACCGTGACCGTTACAATCACCTCGGACTTGCGCTACTTGGTCAACAACGTAGATGTGCCGAAAGAGGAGGTGGAGCTGAAGCTACAGGCGATATTGAATAACTCGGCAGACAAGAAAGTTGTGTTAAATATTGATCGTGACGTACCAACGGGTGAAACAATTGAGTTGTTTGCTGTACTGAAGCAAAACGGATGGAATCCGTTTATTGCTACGAAGCCTAAAGAAGAGTAAACGCTATGGCAAATCTTGTTGAAACCGATCGCAGATGGTCGCTTACGGGCACCGTGTTGTTTCATGCAACCATTGTAGGTCTATTGTTCCTTATTAAATGTGGTAATGGTGGCGGCGGCGGTAATGGAGGCCTAGGCTATACGGGCTTGATGTCGCTCGATGCAGCAGGCATTGGTACCATGGTTGACGGCCAAGGCTACGTGCCTATGCCGGAACCTGTAATCGAAGAACCCACTCCCCAAGCGGTTGAGGAGACCAATGCAATTACGGATGATGCGTCGCAAGAGGCTCCAACCATCAGCGATAAGAAGCAATCGGAAAATCGTAAGTCTGACACACCGGTTCGCAATGACAATACACAACAGCAGCCAACGCAGCAACAGGTATCGAACAACTTGAACAATGCGTTCAACAACATTAAAGGCGGAAGTGGGACAACTACTGGTACGGGTCAGCAAGGTGACCCCAACGGAAGCATCAACGGCCGCGGAGTATTGGGCGGAGGCGGTAGTACAGGATCAGGAGGCGGCAGTGGAGGAGGTAATGGCACCGGCACAGGACCGGGATCCGGTTCAGGCTCGGGAATGAGCTGGAACCTAAGCGGCAGGTCAATGTTGAATACACCCAAAGTAACCGGTACGGCCCCCGATGAAGGAACGGTTGCAGTAGATATTTGGGTAGATTCAAACGGAAACGTAACCAAGGCAATAGCCAACGCAGCCAAATCGAATACTACCAGCGGCACACTTTTCAAAATGGCCGAAGATGCGGCTCGCAAGGCGAAGTTCAATAGCAGCCCTTCTGGTAATGAGCAAAAGGGAAGCATAAAGATTACCTTTAAGTTGAAATGAATACTCGGTTATTCCCAGAATTCAATTTCATCTATTGAGTAATCATAATACACGCTGACTTGGCTCCAATTGATACGTATTGTATGTTGGCCGGAGCTGATGGCTGTTGTCTTAAGATAATGCCAATCGTAAGCGAAATTGTTGGGCGTTAAATCGGTTGTTGAAACACTTTGTCCATCGATAGATACTGTTGGAATGCGAATAGAGTTTCCGTCATAGCAGCGTGATCGAAAGCGCAAATGCCCGCTTGTTGAGAATGTTCGGGTAAATTCGACGGATGCACCAAGGGCGTTGGAAACACAATCATTAAGGCATGATCCGGAGTACCCTCCAGATGTAGCGATGCACATGGGAAGATTTTGGTAACCCGATCCTTGCCATACCGTGTATACCGCATTTAGTCCGCTCAATGAATTACAATTATTCGTTTGTACCAATGCGTCCGGCACTGACAAAGTGGTAAATGATATCGTTTGTCCGTAAGAAGTACCCATGCTGTTGGTGGCAAAAGAGCGGGCGTAGTAGGTAGTGTTATTTTGAAGCCCAGATAGGTTAGCGGTAAAGGCATTGTTTCCGCTACCTGCGTTTATTGTGTTGCCGGATGTTGTGGGTGAAGCGGAAGTTGAGGAGTAGCAAACGCCTTTATTAGTTATCGTTAATCCGCCGTCACTCAAAATTATCCCGCCAACTTGGGCACTATTGATTGTAATACCTTGCGCCTCGGTGGTATTAACTGCAGGCGCAGAAGTAGCGGTGGTTGAGAATGAAAGGGTGCTTCCATAGGCAATACCAATTTCATTTTCTGCGAATGCCCTCGCATAATACGTTGTGTTTGGGGTCAATCCTGTTATCAATACTGTTTGTGCAGTATCCGCGGCGTCTATGAGTTGCGTGGGTGAACTAATATCCGGATCTGTTTGAAGTCCGTAGCAAACGCCAAACTTTGTAATCGTTCCATTTCCATTGAAATCGAGTTGAATCTTAACGGCGGCCGACGTAGCGTATGCGGCGTCAATTGAAAGGGTAGAAACAATAGGGACGCTAAGTTTTTTTTCTAATTCCCATGTGAAATAGTTTTTGTCACATCCAACCAAAAAGGATGTCAATACAAGAAATAAAAATGATCGGTAGTTCATCGCGGCTGCAAGGTAGTGATGTAAATTGTATTATGTTCAAAGCATACTCATAGTTTCCACACCTGATGGATTTTACGCATATGGTTATTTCATATGGGTTAATAAAATGTTCGTTCAATATTCCTAAACTTACACCGTGAACTACCCCGAAACCCTGGAGTACCTCTACTTTCAACTGCCCATGTTTCATCGCGTGGGGCCTGCGGCGTACAAGCCGGGGTTGGATAATACGTGGGCTTTACTAGAGCTGGTGGGCAATCCGCAGGTAGGATTAAAGACGGTGCATATCGCCGGCACCAACGGCAAAGGCAGCACCTCTCACATGATTGCTGCGGCCTTGCAAGTGGCGGGCTACAAAACCGGGCTGTACACATCGCCGCATCTCAAAGATTTTCGCGAGCGCATTCGCATCGATGGTGTGATGATACCGCAGGGAGAAGTAGTGGCTTTTGTGGAGCAGTTTCATGAAACGTGGCAACCGATTCAGCCGTCGTTTTTTGAGATTACAGTTGCCATGTGCTTCTGGTATTTCAAGCGCGCGGGAATAGATATCGCAGTCATTGAAACCGGTCTGGGTGGCCGACTCGACAGCACCAATGTGATTGAGCCTGAAGTGTCGGTAATCACCAACATCGGCTACGATCACATGAATTTGCTTGGGGATACTATTGTAAAGATTGCGTCGGAAAAAGCAGGCATCATTAAGATAAAAACACCCATAGTCATTGGCCGGATGCGCGGTGAAGCGCGCGAGGTGATGATTGCGGCTGCCGGGCGTCTGCATGCACCTCTTATCGATGCAGCGTTTGCTCCCGAATCGCTCATTCCGTCAGGCTCATTGAAAGGTTATTATCAAACCGAAAATCGCGCAACTGCATTCATGGCCTTGCGCACACTGGCCGCATTGGGGTGGAATGTGAGCGAAGATCATATCGCGCAAGGATTTCAGCATGTTGTTGAATTCACCGGCTTACTCGGCCGCTGGCAAAAGCTGAAAGATAAGCCTCTGGCCATTGCTGATGTTGCACACAATGAAGATGGTATTCGTGCTGTGCTCAACCAACTTCTAGAAATACCACACAAGCAATTGCACTTCGTGTTGGGCATGGTGGGCGATAAGGATGTGGCGCGCGTGTTGAACTTGTTGCCTACAAATGCTATTTACTACTTCTGCAAGGCGGATATACCGCGGGGCTTGGCGGCAGAACTTTTAATGCAAAAAGCCGGTGAATTGAATTTGAATGGTGAGCAATACAGCTCCGTCCAAAGCGCATATTCCGCTGCGTTGTCGGCCGCTGCTGCGGATGATCTTGTTTTTGTAGGAGGCTCGGTATTTACCGTTGCCGAGATATTGTAGGATTTCACACAGAATCTCAGATAACAAAAAGGGCCGCCTTGCGGCAGCCCCTTTGAATATGCGTGTTTGCAGGTTTCAGATTAGAACAACCAACCCAAACGGAGAGTTGATTGGAAGTTTGGACCCCAGCCTGAAGATTTAGTTGGGCTTGGTGTCAAACCGAGATTCTCACCAGGGCCGATGATGGTCTGGTACTCGATAGCCGTGTTCTCGTCGTTCCAAGTAGCTTGGTAGAAATCAGGATCTGCCTGAGCAGCAGCGCTGTATTTCCAAGTATCTTCGTTACCGGCTGTAGTTTCGCGATCCTTGTAAGAGGTGTTGTGGAAGCCGAGGTTGATTTCAGCGCCGAGGTAGAAGTTGTCAACGAAGTAGAAGTCAACACCAGCGAGAGCGTTCAGACCGAATGTACTTGAACCATTCTTAACGGTCATGTCCCATGTCTGCCAGTTTTCAGGCTTCGTTTGATCATCAGCGTTGTTAGAGTTGTGAAACTCACGAGTCATAGTAGAGCTAGACATCATGTACATCAATTCAGCACCTACATAAGGCGACAAACGGTCAGTACCAGCGAAGTGCATTTCGTATCCAGGACGGATAGCGAAGTTGAACGTCTGCTGGGTTTGGTTCAATTCAGGAAGAATTACCACTGCGCCATCAGAACCTTCGGTCTTTGATTGTTGAGCGTATACTTGGCTGTCGTTGGTTCCACCAATGTTGAAACCGATGCGGATAGCGCTTGTCTCACTGTTGAACATACGGAAACGGATACCGTTCATGCCAATTGGAGAACCGCCAAACGGATTGAATTCTACTTCAAGGTTCTTTTCGCCACCTTGAAACTTCTGTGCTTGTGCACCTACCACAGTGGTGGCTACCAGTGCGATGAACAAAATTGCTTTTTTCATGTAATTGAATTTTGGATTTGTAAAGACAAACATCTAATGATTTATTTCTGGCCCGAACACAAAAATTCGGGTTTTTCAACAATAGTAATGTGAATTTGTTAATAAACTCATTTCCATAGTTCAGGGGCCGAAATTAAACCTTGTTTTGGGGCTGCTAATGACAATCTTGGCCCACTGTTTAAATCCTGAAAATGACTTCAGCTTCAGAAACGACGTTGCATATTCGCGTAAATCTAATTCTAATCCGAAAAAACATGCTTAATGGAGTTCAAAAAACAATACTCTTGGTAGTCGTTTTATTGCTCTCTATACCATTTATTGAAATGCTCGATGGTAATGGAGAGATGAAATGGACGTCTTTTGATTTTTTGATAGCATTTGTTTTATTGGCATCTTTTGGATTTATACTAGAAAAGGTTATTCGAAGTATAAAGTCAACCGGAATAAGGGTTGCCGTTCTAGGTTTGCTGATCTTGATGTTCGTTTTGTTTTGGGCAGAGCTTGCCGTGGGAATATTTAATTCCCCAATGGCAGGTGATTAATACACACCCAAATGGTTTCTATTCGACGGTTACGCTTTTGGCGAGGTTTCGCGGTTGATCTACGTTGCATCCGCGCATGACGGCTACGTGATAGGATAGGAGCTGAAGCGGAATTACCGATACAATTGGAACCAAGCTGTCGTCGGTCTTGGGAATTTCGATGGAATGATCGGCCAGCTCGCTGACGGTTTTATCGCCGGCAGTAACAATAGCTATTATCTTCCCTTTCCTCGCCTTTACTTCCTGAATGTTGCTTACTACCTTCTCGTAGGAATGTCCGTTGGTGGCAATCACAAACACAGGCATTTCCTCGTCGATAAGGGCAATCGGCCCGTGTTTCATTTCGGCAGCCGGATACCCTTCCGCATGTATGTAAGAAATTTCTTTCAGTTTGAGTGCACCCTCAAGAGCTACCGGGAAGCTGTATCCACGACCTAGGTAAAGAGCATTGCGATGATCCTTATAGATTTCAGCAATAGATTCTACGAGCGCATTTGTTTTAAGCACTTCTTCCACTTTATCCGGAATAGTGCTTAGCTCTGCCATCAGGCGGTGCATTCGTTCTTTGGTTATGGTGCCTCGTTTGTCGGCAACGGAGAGTGCTATCAGGTACAGCACTGCCACCTGGGCTGTAAATGCTTTCGTAGAGGCTACACCTATCTCAGGACCCGCGTGTGTATAGGCACCTGAGTGGGTTGCACGTGAGATGGTGGATCCCACTACGTTGCATACACCGAAAATAAACGCGCCTTTGTCTTTAGCCAATTCAATGGCGGCTAATGTGTCGGCGGTTTCTCCTGATTGCGAAATTGCAATTACAATATCTCCGGGTTGGATAATCGGGTCGCGGTAACGGAATTCTGAGGCGTATTCTACCTCGGTGGGTATGCGCGCAAATTCTTCAAAAAGATATTCAGCAACGAGTCCGGCATGCCATGAGGTGCCACAAGCGACGATGATGATTCGGTTGGCATTCATCCATACATCTTCGTGCCGATCGATGCCACTCATTTTGAGCATACCATGATTCAAATTCAGTCGGCCACGGATGGAATCGTGAATGGATCGCGGTTGCTCGTGAATTTCTTTCAGCATGAACGAATCGTAGCCACCCTTTTCGATAGCCTCCAGCTTCAGCTCGAGCTCTTGTATATACGGATCCTTTTGCTGGTTTTGAATGGTAACGATTTTGAGACCCGATTGACGATCAATCAGAGCCACTTCTTCATCTTCGAGGTAAACTACATTTTTGGTGTATTCAATAAATGGTGTTGCATCAGAGGCTATGAAGTAATCGCCCTCACCTCCAATGCCGATAACCAACGGGCTCGATTTCTTGGCGCACACTAATCGCTCCGGGTAGCGGCGGTCCATCACTACAATAGCATATGCTCCGACAACCTCGCACAAAGCGACTCGAACAGCTTCGAACAAGTCGCTGCCGGTTTTGTGCATGATATCTTCTATGAAGTGCACCAGCACTTCTGTGTCTGTATCGCTCTTAAAGATATGTCCTTGTCCAAGAAGTGCTTCTTTTAGTGTTGCATAGTTCTCAATGATTCCGTTATGAATGAGTGCAAGATTTCCATCGCCCGAAAGATGCGGATGCGCATTGACGTCGTTCGGAACACCGTGAGTAGCCCAGCGGGTATGTCCAATACCGATTGATCCATCAATATCTTTTCCTTTCACCAAGGCTTCCAGATCTGCAACTTTTCCTTTGCATTTGTATTGATTGAATTGCAGGTTTTCAATCATGGCTACGCCGGAACTATCATAGCCGCGATACTCCAACCGCTTTAAACCCTTGATTAGTATGGGGTACGCTTGCTGCCTTCCGATAAATCCTACAATTCCGCACATGGTTGATTAGAGTTAATGTCTGAACAAAAGTATTAGAAAACACCACTAATAGCTGTAAGTGATGATCAACCGGGTATTTTGTGTGTTGTCATCGCTAAATGTCGGGCCATGGATTAAAGTCCGTCGAACTCCAATTGTATTATACAACCCTGCGACACGCGGGCCTGCAACCATCAGCAGCTTTGTGTTTTCAATTTCACCGGATAAAATGCTTTGCACATGATGAGTGATATTAAAACGGTAGTATCCTGGAGATTTCCTGAAATTACCACCCGAATTTCGACCATAATCAGCAGTAAGCGCATAAACGTCGTCCAATTTTTCGTAAACGACATTCGCGCTATCCAGTAGAGCGAATTTAGTATCGGCATCAAACGGCACAACCAGCTCAGCTTTGTTGATAATGGGGTTTGGTAATTCGCGCATCCATAGCACATCCTGTAGGTCGATACTTACGCGGGTGCCTCCGCCGCCTTGAAGGAAAGCAAGATCGGAGCGGGTTATCGGGTTTTGTGCATTCAGATTTTGAAGAGGACTACCATAGTGTTGGTGTTCAATCACCGAGTAAGCTTCGCACGCGGATGAGTATTTGAACGTGTATGTTCCGATGTTGAGGCGGTTTTCACCTGGGTAACGGTAATAGACGTTGAGTGATGAGTTGATCGTTGCAAAACTGACCACTCGCCCGTCCATAGTGGTTGAGCTGATAACTAATCCGTTGAAATAATCTGCTAAGGAGTTGAAATCTGTTAACGCACTATCGGAGGCCAGCAGAAATTGCCCGAAAGTGGATTTCAACTGCAGGGTGAGGTATTCGATATTGCCAGATGAAAGAGCTGAGGCATATTCTGAGCGTGTGGTGTGTGTTTCGCGCCCGCTCAGAATGAGATTTTCGAGATTTCGTTGAGGGAGCTGATTGCTATAGTAAGCTGAATCCAAATGGATTCGCTCCATTAATTGATGTACCTGAAAGTACATGGGTGTATTGTTGCCATAGGCTTCTGGCTGATAGGCCAGCTTCAGCTCAACTGCAAAAACCTCCAGGTTTGCGGGCAGTGAGTCAATGGAGGCATCAGGGGAGAACTGCATAATGCCACGGCATTTAACCGTTCCAAAATCAGCGTCTACATAGTTGCCAACCAAAATATTTGCAAACAGGTCGGTGCGTAGAGAGTCTATTTGCTCTGTCGAAGTTGCCAGTTGAAACGAGTCGGTGACCGCCGCGAAGAGCAGGTCCGCAGATGGCTGGATTCCATCACCGAGAGTCTCATCAGGGCGCTTACACCCAACAAGTAGGAGGAAGCCACAAACGAGAAAAAGCCCCAATTTCTTGAGGCTTTCCAATATCAATGTAGGATGGTAATTCTGCTTAATCAACGAGCTCGGTCTTTCCCAACACAATAGAGTCATAAAATTCGTCGGTGGCGCTCAATTGATCAAGTTCACTGAACGAATTCAACATAGGTAAATCGATGCTATTACAGTATGTTTCTAGTGAAGGCATTGTGCCTTGCTCTGCCATAATAGCGCCGTCAGAATGTTGCAATGCCAACTTAGTCAAGTTTTCGTAGGTTGGATTTTTGAGATGCTCCATTTGATCCATTCCAATGCCATCGAAAGCTATTTTCTGGGCGATTTTGCTATCGAGCTTGCCCTCGAACGCATCAGCGTAAACCGAAGTAACAACTTTTGCGTCTGCAAAGTGTGGGTCGCGTTTGTACAATTGTTTTACATACAAAGGCATTAAGGAGGTGAACCAACCGTGACAGTGAATCACATCGGGTGACCACCCTAATTTCTTCACGGTTTCCAAAACACCTTTCGTAAAGAAAATCATGCGCATATCATTGTCGGGGAACATTTGCATGTTTTCATCGTGGAAGAAAGCTTTACGGTGGAAAAACTCTTGGTTGTCGATGAAATATACCTGCAAACGAATTTGCGGGATACTAGCCACTTTGATAATCAGAGGGTGGTCGGTATCATCTATAATCAAGTTCATACCGCTCAATCGGATCACTTCGTGTAATTGATGGCGACGCTCGTTGATTTTACCATACCGGGGCATAAAGATCCGGGTTTCTTTTCCGCCCTCGTGGACGGCTTGTGGAAGTGAGCGGCTTTGTTGAGCGGTGGGAGTTTCGGGTGTGAAAGGGAGTATCTCTTGCGAGACGTATAGGATTTTCGTTTTGTTGCTCATTCTGTAGTTAATGATTGCTTTAAGCGAGTGCAAAGATAGTAATAAAATTTCCACTGATTTTCCAAAG
>JAURKF010000202.1 GCA_030831885.1 Flavobacteriales bacterium | reverse complement strand
CGAAGCGCTGCGTTTGCAGTTGGCCTTCATGCATCATTTCAATTATATAGACACCTACGCTCAATTTCTCCTCGAATGTAAGCGTTGTATTGAATGTGCCCTCTACTGCATATGCACGCGCAGAAACCGCACGTCCGGTTGCATCAAGCACGCGCACTTGCAACTGACCTTTCTCTAAGCCTTTCAAGGCAATGGTTACAGATTCACCATGATTTGGATTCGGAAAAAGAGATGGATCGCTCAACTCTTCATCTGCATCCTTCGCTCCTTCGACCAATTCGTATAACACCTCGCCAGAAGCGGAAGTGCCAATCACTTGAATACGATGCACTGGTCCAAACGCACCCTCGCCATACATGAAATTCGGTCGCACACGCACATCCCATGCACCGGTGTTGCCCAAGTTGGGCAATACTGTGAGACGCAAATACGGCGCTGAACCGGTATTGGTGAAAAGAACCGGTTGTAAACTAACAGCGTTGCCGTCGCTGCAACTCACGACCTGCGTAAATTCATACGTGTAGTTGATAGCCCCACAAATTGATGTGCTTCCAATGCGTGCGCCATTCAAATATGTGCCACGATACAAGCTCGCGGGACAACGCTGATCACTTCGCACTTCAACAAGTGGTTGAGCCATGATGGTTACGTTATTGCAATTTGCAGTGGAACTATCGCCAGCTACAAACACAATCTCAGTATTACCTGCGCCATCTTGTAGGGCATAGTCTACATTTACTAGAACATCATAAATCCCACCGTAGCGTATGTACAAATCGGGGTTTGATAGGGTCACTAAATTACTTCCACTCGCGACTGTTTGACCGATGGCTCCTCCTCCAACACCTGTAAAGTAGAAGTTGTAGGTTACACCTTGCGATGTGCTTCCGCGATACACTGCTTTGAAGGTATTGCAGAGGTTGAAGCCGGAGGCGGGAATACTGAGGGCACAGCCGCTTTGTGTTAGGTTTTGAATACACAGCGAATAAGCTCCTCCGGTGTTGCCTGAAGCAGCGCCCACAGAAATGTAGTATTGTGTTCCGGGAGTAAGGTCGCCTTGATTCAATCGCTCGAAATCTCCATTGCCGGCCACTGCATTTTCGGATGCCACCAGAATGTAGTTTGTGCCTGATTTCGTATAAAGAGCAATGGCATCATCCTGACCACTGCTGGAAAGTGTTATTGAAACCGCGGTTGAAATAGCGGTGAATTTGTACCATTCATCTGGGCCATTAAATTCAGGCGACTCCGGCGAGTTTGAGGCATCGTTCAAATTTCCGCTAATGGTAAAACAATTAGGGAAATTCATATTCGAGCTGTACACCACATTGGTAGCATATGCAGGAAAATTATTTCCGGTAGCGCAGCCTTCGTCTATTGAACCATCACAGTCATTATCTATTCCATTGCCGCAAATCTCTGTTGCAAGGGGGTTAACAGCATTGTTGGCATCATTGCAATCGGCGCCAAGTGTAGTTGTTGAGCCTGGGGGAATCGTGTTGCCGTAGCAAATAGTCGCTTCGCTGCCGTGGTACCCATCACCATCGGTGTCGGCATAGAAGGTTCCACTCTGCCAAATTGCAGCGTTGGTATCATCGCAGTCATTACCAAGCGTGGTGTTTGTATAACCCACACCCGGGCTGACGCATGCTGCAACCGATGAACCGCTCGCACTATAGCCATCCCCGTCGGCATCCAGGTACCAAGTCGTAGCAACATTTACTACCACCGTTAGGCCGGAACCATGTACACGTGCAATGCGGTTTTTACCGACGCCATTGTAGCTGGTAAAATCACCTCCGATGATAATCTTCCCATCCGGCTGCAAGGCAATAGTATAGACAGAGGTTCTAGCACCCGTGCCGGGATTGAAGGTGCCATCGAGCGTTCCATCTGTATTTAGGCGTGTTATGCAATATCTATCTATTCCGTTGTAGAAGTCGAAAAATCCCCCTAAGATAATTTTCCCATTCGGCTGAAGTATTGACGTATATACAAGGTTATTAAAACCCGTGCCCGAATTAAAGGTCGGATCCAGTGTGCCATCCGCATTCAGTCGCGCGATATGGTTTTTGATATTGCCGTTGTAGGTGGTAAAATCTCCAACGATAACAATCTTCCCATCGGGCTGCAGTAATATATTTCTAACGATGCTATTTACCCCTGTGCCAGGGTTAAATGTAGCTTCCAGTGTACCATCTCCATTCAATCGAGCGATACGGTTTATGGCCGAGCCGTTGAACGTGGTAAAAAGTCCGCCGATAATAATTTTTCCATCGGGCTGTATAGCTATGCTGTAGACAGAGCCACTCGCTCCTGTGCCTGGATTGAAGGTAGCATCCAGCGTTCCATCGGAATTTAAACGGGCTATTCTACTTCTAGCAGTTCCATTGAAGGTTGTGAAATCACCGCCGATTAAAATCTTTCCATCGGTCTGAAGTGCGGTGGTTCTGACCACGCTATTTGCTCCGCTACCGGGGTTGAAACTTGCATCGAGTGTTCCGTCTGCATTCACACGGGCGATGTAGCTTCTTGCATTTCCGTTGTAGCTGGTGAAAGTTCCTCCGATGATGAATTTACCATCGGGCTGAAGGGTGGCGGCTTGGACATCCGCACTTGCCCCTGTTCCCGGATTGAAGGTCGCATCAAGGGTGCCATCTGAATTCAATCGTGCAATATTTTTTCTAAAAGTGCTATTATAATTGGTGAAATATCCGCCGATTAAAATCTTGCCATCGGGTTGGAGGATGGTGGTATAAACTCCGTTATCCGCCCCTGTAACAATGTTGAAGCTTGAATCCAGCAGACCATCGGAATTCAGGCGTGCGATGTAATTTCTTGCAGTGCCACCATAGTTGAAAAAGCTTCCCCCGATTATGATTCGGCCATCAGGCTGAGTAAAAGTGGTCCTTACCGTGCTGATTGCCCCTATGCCTGGGGGGCTGAAGGTCACATCTGCCGTGCCATCCGCATTCAAACGAGCAATGCGATTTCTAGTAACACCATTGAATGTGGTAAAATCACCACCAATCATAATCTTTCCATTCGATTGCAGGTAAGTAGTGAATACCTTGTTGTTGGCGCCCGCGCCAGGATTGAAGGTCGCATCCAGTGTGCCATCCGCATTTACACGCGCAATGCGAGATCTGGCAGTGCCATTGTATGTGGTGAAATTTCCCCCGATGATGATTTTCCCATCGGGTTGTATGGAGATGGTCTGCACAGTGCTATTTGAACCTGTGCCCGGATTAAAGGTCGCATCGAGCGTACCGTCGGTATTCAGACGGGCAACGTAGTTTATCGCTGTTCCGTTGTATGTTGTGAAGTCCCCCCCGATTATAATTTTTCCATCGGATTGCAGTGAGATGCTTTGGACAGTGCCGTTTGCACCTGCGCCGGGATTGAACGTCGCATCTAGCGTACCATCCGCATTCAAGCGAGCGATGTAGTTTCTTGCCGTGCCGTTGTAGTTGGTAAAAAGCCCCCCAATAATCAACTTTCCATCGGGTTGAACGGTGGTGCTTAGGATCGTTCCATTAGCCCCCGCACTGGGATTAAAGGTTGCATCCAGAATGCCATCCGCATCCAGCCGTGCTATGCGATTTCTATTCAGGCCATTGTAGTTGGTGAAATCCCCACCAATGATTATTTTTCCATCGGGTTGAAGGGCTGTGGTGTGTATCAGGTTGTTCGCCCCAACGCCTGGATTGAAAGTTTCATCCAAAGTACCATCTTCATTCAGACGGGCGATGTAGTTTCGTGTCGTACCATTGTAAGTGATGAAATTTCCTCCAATAATAATCTTCCCGTCAGGCTGAAGAATGCTGGAATTGACCTGTGCACCTGCCGCATTGCCAAGACCATTATCTAGTGTATTGAAGCTTTGATCAATGGCGCCAGGTTCTGCAAAGATTGCTCCGCTTCCGCAACTATTGGTGCCGGCAACCAGTATGTTTCCTGTTGTGGCTGTTGCAGAATAGTTAACTGTAATGTTGTTGGTATTGTTGCCCGACGCAATGGTTGCACCCGCAGGGATTGACCACACGTAGCCCGAAGCATTGGCAATTGGTGGCACGCTGTAACTTACCGCGTTTTGTCCCTGGCATACTGTGGTAGCGCCGGTTATAGCTCCTGCACCGCCCGGCAAAGGATTGATTGTTATGTTCGTTAAATTGTCGGGACCTATAGTTGACGGATTGCTACTTACTACACGTACGCGATACAAACTACCCGCAGTTGTGGCTGCAGGTATGATTCCACTAATAGTTCCGCTAGATATTGAAGTCAAACTGCCAATCGTAATTGGGCTCGCGAAACTTCCTGTCGCATCACTCAACTGCGCAGAGAAAATATTACCTGAATTCGCCGGATTTGCAACGATATAGGATACCGTCACACCGCTGCCCGCGCAAATCGTGGTGACACTGACATTGGTCTGGTTAATTTGCGACATCAGATTAGCGGGTAACAACGTAATCAATAAAGATGCAGCAACCGGCCGGCACAACGTCGAACACAATTGCTTAAGGGCCGCAGAAATTATGTATTTCATAGTGGAGTGGGGTAAAAGCAACACATTAATTAAGAATTTGGTAGAGCCTAACAACCAAAATTTCTTTGATTCAATTAAGTGAAAAAGTTATAAGGTGTTTTACGAAAAGGTTGAAGGTGAACGCAAGGTAATGAAAATGTTATTCAGAGAGTCTTACTTTGAGAGCAAGAAGTAATGAGTCAGCTATTTGTTTGGTACGAGCTATCTCAAGCTCAAAAGAATTAGGTCTAAAATTGAAAATCACCGGAAATACGAAAAAATGAATTGTGATTATAGTCCGACCCACTCTAAAATAAAAAACTACATTCGTCAAAAATTAACCTATGGATTTCAATGCATCTCAGTTGCTCATTCTTGTGTTGGTTGGGCTTATGGCCGGGGCTCTCAGTGGATTTGTAGGAGTGGGTGGTGGCATCATCATCGTACCGGCCATGATCTATTTCATGAACATGAACCAGCTGCAGGCGCAAGGTGTGAGCCTGGCGCTGCTAATGCTGCCTGTCGGAATTTTGGGAGTCATGAATTATTACAAGGCGGGCCACATCCAGTTTAACTATGTGCTGATTTTGGCGGTCGGGTTTGTGTTGGGCAACTATTTCGGATCGAAATACGCGCTGCGTCTGCCTGAGTATAAAATCAAGTTTTTATTTGCCCTGCTCATCCTATTTGTTGGTGTTCAAATGCTCTGGAAGAGCGGAGCAAAATGGCTATCGGAAATGGGCAGCTGATCACTTCAGCTT
>JAURKF010000201.1 GCA_030831885.1 Flavobacteriales bacterium | reverse complement strand
TCACCGGTACCCTGCAAGCTGCGGATATGATCGATAGCTCTTTGCAGGCCCTCAGCAAAACCGTCAAAATCCTCTTTATACAAAAAGATTTTGTGCTTTTCATAGTGAACAGGTCCGTCGTTCTCATGACCCACTCGCTTGCTTTCAGTAATGGTCATGAACAGATCGTTGCCACGGGTTGCTTTCACATCAAAAAAGTAGGTGCGCTTTCCCGCTCGCACTGATGTTGAAAATACATCTTCTTTGTAACCCTCATTCATAAGTAGTCTCGATTAATCGGTTGAGATTATAGATGTTAGTAGCCAAATATAACACCCTTGGCTTAATGACCAAAATTTTTAGTTTATGTATTGAAAATGAAGTGAGATTTTGACAATTGTCAACGAATTATCAATAGAGTGCCCGAAAATTCGTGTGATTGTAGCAAGAGGTCCTTGATGGTAATGCGATAGTTATAGACACCGTCAGGAGAGAAGTATTTGCCATCATCAACTTGTCCTGACCAAGGCCGATTGAGGTCATTGGAGAGGTAGATTAAATCACCCCATCGATTATAGATGCTCAATTGAAACGAGGTAACACCCGTAAACACCGGAAGCCAAAAGTCATTTATACCATCGGCATTAGGTGTAAATGATGTTGGAGCATAAAAGGTAAATCCTTGGATTATGACCTCCCCTGTAGTAGAAGATGTACACCCCTGAGGACTCGTTACGTAGTGTGTGATTGTTTGAGTTCCTGAAGCTATCCAACTGTAATCAAACTCACATTCATTCATTTCACCCCCGTCGCTCATGAAGTATTGGCAGGTGCCGTCTTGGTAAACGCTGGTAATGTGCGTTTCTGCTTGTGAAATATCCATGACTTGCGGATCAATGATGAATGAGGGGTCGGGATTCGGATAAATGGTTACTGCATTTGGAAATGTTATGGTAAGGCTGTCGTAGCAACCCTCGTTTGTAAATGCAGTAGCCGTGATGGAGTAGGTGCCCGGCATGTCATACGTTTGAACCGTCACCCCCTGCGATGATACAAAGCCGTTACCGAAGTCCCATATATAGTTTACTGGTACGACCGATTCCGTTACTGCAACTACTTGAGCTATTAATCCCGGACAACCGCTTACACTTTCCACCTCAAAATTAGGGAGTATATTTTGAGCTACCCCCACTGAGTCTGTATAGGAGGCAGAACATCCGCTTTCTGAAATCGTCAGTGTGACATCGTGGTACCCCGGTGCGTCGAAGGTAATTTCCGATGGTTGGGCTGTGTTGCTGCTCGGAGTATTGGCATATGGTCCAAAACTCCACGTGTATTGAGGATTTAGCGTAGTTGCGCCTTGAGCTTCAAAACTAAAGCTATTTGTTGCCAAGCATTGGGCCGGTTGAGGCTCAAAGAAGGGAATGGGGCTCTCGGCAATATCGAATAGGACGGTAGATGTATCGTTACAGGAATTAATTCCTGTTACATATAGACTGACTTCATAGGTTCCTCCGGTAATGTATTGAAAGGTTGGATGCATGATATCCGAAAGATCTTCCGTGCCTAACCCATCAAAATCCCAAGTGTGTGACGTAGCATTAATTGAATTGCTCGAAAAATCATATGTCAGTCCGTTGCAAAAAACATTCTGTGGCTCGATAGACGCTGTTGCATCTGGCGCATTTTGGATTGTTTCAGTATCTGTGCCGATGCATCCGTTCTCTTCAACCTGAACTGTGATTGTCCATGAAGCTGCGCTTGCCGGGAATTGCACATTCGCCGGATTGTCATTGGCAGATGTTGCAGGAATGGCTCCTGTGCCGAAATTCCAACTGATATCAGCAAGGTTAGAATAGGAACCTGTGACAGTGAAATCATAGGTATCATTCAGATTGATGCACTCATACGATCCAACCGTAATTGTCGGCACTACCGGTGGGTAAACAGTGTATTCATGCTGCACAACATCTTCACAGGGCCAGCCCGGATTGGCAGTAAGGGTAATCAGATAAGTACCTGGCCCTGGAAAAGTAAAGGTTGGTTCCAAGACATTCGTAGTATCCGTGTCGGTTCCGGGAATACCAAAATCCCAATGGTATGTAGTATTAGTTGACGCAGTGCTTGTATTGTCAAAATTGACTTCCAGACCACTGCACGAATCATAGGAAGAGTTTTCGAGTGTAGGGAAATCGGCCTGACTAGAAGCGCAGTTAATCACCCTGTACTGAAAATCACGATAGACGGTATTCACCAAAACACCATCGCGATACTCACTTACACAAACACCAATTACGTAAACTCCAATTTGAGATGCCGTGCCCGTAATGAAGCCGGTTTGAGGATCAATCGTGAATTGAGGAGCGCTGGTTATAGGATTGTTTGCATTGAATCCATTTCCCCATAAGATTGAATTGTAAGGCGGGCCATCAGGTGGAGAAGGCATTGGCGCATCGGCTGTTGCTCCATTTAATGGATTACAGAAAGAGTAGACCAATTCGTCACCATCGGGGTCGGTGGCGCCATGGTCAAAGTAGAACTCTGAATTACGACAGAGCGACACCGGAGGTAAATTCGTAAAACGAGCTGAGCTATTTGTGCCACCTGCTATATCCTCCGAATCGGGAATGGTGGTGGCTAACGTCATCCCTTGTTGGTCAACCAATAAATTATCGATTCCGTTTCCCCTGCAACAGCGCTGATAGGCCAAGGTGTACCCTCCGGAAATTGGAGGAAGGTTAACGGTGATTGTGTAGATAGCTTGCTCAATGCATACCTGTGGGGGAAGCAAATTACATGGATTCTGCAAAATCGGAGGCATATTGTTTACATCCGCATTGCCAAGGCTCATGCTGAAACTGTCGTATAAATCACCGGAAGCTGTTTCAAAAACTCCCAGCGAGGCGTTATCATCGAAAGGCGTAGTTGACTCGCAATCACGATAAACAACGAGGGTTATCTCATATTGATTATTGCCCAGGTAGTCGTAATAAATTTCCCCTCCAACTATGTGAGCAGCATGGACATACGATAAACTCAGACAAATCAGCAAATTCGCAAGCGCGAATCGTAGAGTATGAGATTTCGTTGGTTTCAATGCGAATGGTGGTCAGTTTCAATACAACACCCAATGATGAATCCTTGGGTTAGTATTCTCATGCAACCATAAAACATCAAATATCGGATAATAGTTGCATGATCGCGGATTACATGTTTCGGCGATATTGTCCTCCCACTTCGAACATTGACTTGGTAAGTTGACCAAGTGAACAATATTTAACCGCCTCCATGAGCTCTGAGAACATATTTCGGTTTTGTATTGCCGCCTGTTGAAGGTCTTTCAAAATCGCATTTCCTTCATTCATTGATGCCTTGTGCAAATTCCCTAGCATAGCAATCTGATATTCCTTTTCATCAACCGTTGCGCGTATTACTTCTTTCGGCAAAATAGTGGGCGATCCTTTCGATGACAGGAACGTATTTACTCCGATAATGGGATAGTCACCGTTGTGTTTGAGGGTTTCATAGTACAAGCTCTCTTCCTGTATTTTACTGCGTTGGTACATGGTTTCCATTGCGCCCAATACACCGCCGCGCTCAGTAATGCGATCGAACTCACTCAAAACAGCTTCTTCCACAAGATCAGTAAGTTCTTCAATGATGAATGAACCTTGAAGTGGATTTTCATTTTTTGCCAAGCCCAATTCACGATTAATAATGAGCTGAATAGCCATCGCTCTGCGCACACTCTCTTCTGTGGGAGTAGTAATTGCTTCGTCGTATGCATTGGTATGCAGCGAGTTGCAATTATCGTAAATGGCGTAAAGCGCCTGCAGAGTGGTGCGAATGTCGTTGAAATCAATTTCCTGCGCGTGTAGTGAACGGCCACTCGTCTGAATATGATACTTCAGCATTTGAGCGCGAGCATTTGCACCATATTTCTTCCCAAGTGCCTTCGACCAAATGCGACGGGCTACACGGCCGATAACAGCATATTCCGGATCTATTCCATTACTGAAGAAAAACGACAGGTTAGGACCGAACTCGTTGATATCCATGCCTCGGGAGAGATAGTACTCTACATAGGTGAAGCCGTTTGAAAGGGTAAATGCCAGTTGTGTAATAGGATTAGCGCCCGCTTCAGCGATGTGGTAGCCGCTAATCGATACTGAATAGAAATTACGTACCTGATGCTCAATGAAATACTCTTGCACGTCGCCCATAAGTCGCAATGCAAACTCCGTTGAGAAAATGCACGTATTCTGTGCTTGATCTTCCTTTAGAATATCCGCCTGTACCGTACCTCGAACTTGCTTTAATGTTTCTGACTTTATCTTTTCATAGACATCTTTGGGTAAAACTTCGTCTCCTGTTACGCCTAGTAGAAGGAGACCTAAACCATCGTTGCCCTCGGGTAGATCACCTTGATATTTCGGTCTTTTAAACCCTTGCTTATCATACTTTTTAGACAACTCTTCTTCAACCTTAGATTCAAGTTTGTTTTGACGAATGTACTTCTCACAACTTTGGTCAATTGCCGCGTTCATGAAAAAGGCAAGAATCATTGGCGCCGGGCCATTGATGGTCATACTCACGGAAGTTTTCGGATCGCACAAATCGAAACCGGAATAGAGCTTTTTGGCATCGTCGAGGCAACAGATGCTCACCCCGCTATTACCTACCTTACCGTAAATGTCTGGCCTGTGATCCGGATCGTTTCCGTATAGTGTTACGCTATCAAAAGCAGTGGACAAGCGTTTCGCCGGCATGCCCAGGCTAACGTAGTGAAAACGTCGGTTAGTGCGCTCGGGACCTCCTTCTCCGGCGAACATTCGAGTTGGATCTTCGCCTTCACGTTTGAACGGATAGAGTCCCGATGTGAAAGGAAACTCACCGGGTACGTTTTCCTGTAATACCCAACGCACAATATCTCCCCAGCTTCGGTAGGATGGGGTAACAATTTTCGGAATCATGTTGTGCGATAGACTTTCCGTGTGCGTTTGAATAACAATCTTCTTGTCGCGCACCTGAAAGCTATATTCCGCATTCTTGTAAAGCGCGCGTTTGGCCTCCCAACTTTGGATTATTTCCCAATTATGCGGGTCAAAATCAAGTTTGATTCGATCGAAAGTAGCTTGAAGTTGCTTTTGGGCGATTTCACGATCGTTATCCGGTTGTATGCTTTCCAGTTCGGTAATGGCCCCTTGAATTCGATACAATTTATCGGCAATGGCTGCCTGTTGGAATACCCAGTCATCATACTTACGGTTATTTTCACTGATTTCGCTCAAATAGCGCGTGCGATTGGGCGGAATGATGTAAATCTTTTCGCTCATCTCGTCCGTAATTTCAAACGAAGAGGCTAGGGGAGCCCCAGTTTTTTCTACCAGCTTGGATATAATCTTTACGTAAAGCCTGTTCGTGCCCGGATCATTAAATTGAGAGGCTATGGTTCCTATCACGGGTAGGCTCTCGTCGTCTGCATCCCATAAATTGTGATTGCGCTTATATTGTTTGCGCACATCGCGCAATGCATCGAGGGCACCGCGCTTATCGAACTTATTGATAGCTACCACATCAGCGAAATCGAGCATGTCGATTTTCTCCAATTGCGTG
>JAURKF010000200.1 GCA_030831885.1 Flavobacteriales bacterium | reverse complement strand
AATAAGGTCGCGGGAATGGTAAGAAGAACGAGAATAGGCTTCAGAAATGCATTCAGTAATGCAAGAACGATGGCGGCAATAATGGCTACCCAGGGCTTTTCAAAGCGAATCGAGTCCATTAAGTAATCAGCGACTAGCAACGTAACTGAAGTACTGATTAATTGCAGTAGGGTTATTTTTAGTTGAGCCTCAGCACGCATGGGGCGAAGGTAATAAAAGATAAACTAAGCATGGATTATTAGCGAAGTGAGCATAAAAACAAGAGGCCGCTAATGCGGCCTCTTGAAATACTATAGAGCGTGATGGCAACGAAATTTGTTGCTCGCTTGTATTAATGCTGAATCACAAATTCTTTGCTTACACGATTCTCACCTGTACCAACTGCAATAGTGTAATTACCTGCAGGCAGATACGTAAAATCGAATGAAGCGCTATTGTTACCGGTCATGTTTTTACCTGCACGAGTGTAAACAATTTCACTACCCAACGCATTGAATACACGTACAGGGGAGTTGGCCATGTTGAGGCCTGTGATATTCACGATGCCCGTAGTTGGATTTGGGTAAAGGTTGATTTGAATTGAAGATGCTGTTTCGCTTACATTTTCTGTAATATCGAAATCAGGTGTAATTGCCAAGTAAACGATGTCATTGTTGTCCCATGCATCGAGATCACCACGCACGTTCAATCCTGGCTCTGTATCGCGCTGCACAACAATGTGCAACTTATCTGTCACACGATTATACATCGAAGGGAAGGCGTATTCATATTCGTTGAATTCTAGATCGGGGGTCAATTCTACTTGTGCTTCCCATGTGTCGCCGCCGTCGCTGCTGGTGGTTACATATAGGTGACTGAATAATTGATCTCCGAGGTACTCTTCATCTGCTGAGCGGAATACAACATAGATTCTGCCGTCATCTCCTTCAGCCATCGTTGACATAGATGAAAGGCTGGTGCGATAGTCGGGAACATTGTCGATAGTGTAGGTCATCACATCATCGGCATCGTTGGCGCTTTCTTCGGGTAAGCCAATCACCATGAGTGAGTCAACAGGCCAGTTGCTATTCCAGTACATGAGTTCTTCACGTTGGAAAGTAGTGTATTGTCCGTCACCGGAAACATCATCAAGGAACTGGAACAAACCGAAAGTAACGTGCGCCACTCCGTTTTGATCGAGCAACAATGAACCGGTTCCGTCGGTTGTAACAATGGTATCAGCGATTCCGTCGAGGTCAATATCACTCAACGAGTCACCCTCATAACCGAAGATAGGGAAGTCCCAAATGAGCTGAGAATTCCAGGTTAGACCATTATCATCGCTGGTCATGAGCTGAGTGTCGCAATCTTCGCTGAAAAGGGCAACAGCTACTTTACCGTTACGAGCATCGATTGCATATGAATCGGCTTCGATATTCTTATAGTTTAAAGAGTCGATTGCCGCAAAGGGTTGGTTTTGGATATCCCAAGTATCTCCATTGTCGGAGGAGCGCCAATAGAGCAAGTTTCCATCGATACCATATGCAGGAGTTCCGCTCAGCCCTGAAGGTGCGCTCAATGCAACAACGTGAATAGTGTTGCCATCAACAGCAGCACGCGGCCATAGGAAGTCGTTGACAATTGTACCAGGCAAACGATTGAACGTCCATGAGCCTGAGCCGGCTGGGGAGCGCTTTACAATGGCAATAGAATCAACGCCAAGGTGACTTACGTAGGCTTCACCGCCATCGCCGGTGAGCATTAGGCCAGGCCAACCGCAGCGATAGTCTTCCAAACGATCGGCAGGTTCGGCATCCCAGTTTTCGTCAACTCCCATGTTATATCCTGTACCGCGATCGGGCCAGGTAGTTGAGTTGGCAGCCGTGCTAATCATCCATGTAGCATGAGCCATTCCGCCGTTGTCAACTACAATGCGCTGCTGGCATGAGTTATTGGATTGGTTGTCGTAGGTCGTCGTTCCTATAACCTGTTCCCACAGCGTCATTGACTTTGCTGCCGGATTAATAGAGTATGCCGTTGGTTTCTGTGTTTTTTTCTGAACCAAATCGGCGGAAGGTGTGTTTTGCAACGAAGGTTGTTCGATGCTTACGATGCGCTTTGGACCATTTACCGGAGCGGTAACCTTTCGGCTTTGACCGAAAGCCGCGCAGGAAATGATTGAAGCAGCTGCAAACAAGTAAAGTCTTCTCATGATAACTAAGAGATTTGAGGTTAATTTGTGATAAAAGTATACAATTCAAACCGAACACCCATCTGCAGCCAAGAACAATTTCAAAAAAAAGAGACTGCCTCGTTTGAGACAGTCTCAGATGAATTGATATTAAATCTTAGGGCTTTGTTGTCTGATTTATTTATTTTGATACCAGCACCTTGAAGTTGCGTTGCTCCGACTCATTTGTCAGACGCAAGGTGTACAAACCATTTTGAAATGCTGTGACATCAATGCGAGCTATGTTTTTTACGTTCGAAAGCGATTGATTTGAAACCAAGGTTCCCTTCTGGTCGAAAATCTCCAGGGAATTCCAATCTTGTTTACCAAGTGGAATTTGGATGAATGTGGCGCTCGGGTTAGGGAATGCAATCAGATTGTCCGCTGCATCGTTGGATGAACTGACATTAAGGGATGTATCCGTCAATCGTGCATTCAAGCAAGGCACTACGTCTGTTCCAAACCCGGCAGCATACCAAGTACCATTATCGCTGATAGGGCCTACCGGCTCCAGTGTATAATTTAGACGCTCGTCATAGTCGTACACTGTGGAGAAGCCTACATAGACATTGGTTGCTGCGGTTGATACGCAGAATAGGTAGCGGACGTCATCTTCGAGCTCAACTCCTGAATCGAAAGGTGAATAGACTACTTCATTTTGTAAATTACTTTCATAATAGTACTCACCAAAAGCGATTGCATCCAAGTTGTCGAAGGCAAGATTTGGATCATTCAAATCAGTAAAATCGTCGTTCCATTCAAAGAGAACCGTTTCGAAATAAACGTTCGTTAAGGAATCAGTTGTTGCGGTGGAGGCGGCAAATTCGATACCTTCTGCAAACAACCTGCTCGCATTGCCATTTCGCAAGTAAATACAACTCATAAAGTCTCCTGTGCTTGCATTTGGTCTGTAAAAGGCATCGGGAACCGGCAGCTGAGTGGTCGAATCGAGCGCTCCGTAGCTGAGGTACTCATCACTCATTTTAAACGATGCATTGCGTGCATTATCTGACACAAATGAGTCGATTGAATCTGAAAAAAGCGTGTAATCAATAGTGTAGTAGCCGTCATATGATGGAGCGGCAAAGTCATTCATAGCAAAGTAGATACTATCACCGGAAATAATGTCAACGGTTTCTGAAGTATCGGTATAGACCACCTCAGTTCCTGAAGTAACAGTTACTGCCATTTTCACCGAGGTTTGATTGTTGTAGCCGAAGTTATATACCCATGAACCCAGCGGGACACTGAATTCTGATTCATTTTGCGCAACTAATGAGGGAACCAGTGTAGAAGGCGCTACCAGCATGTCCTTAGGCCACATTCCGATATCGTTTGGGTAGTAGCCATTTTTTGATCCGATAAATGCGGTTACCGTTCCTGCAGCAATCGCTTCCGAAAGCATCATGCCTGCGTCCTGGGTTATTATTATAAGCGGTATGGTTACATTCGCTCCCACATCACCTGCGGCAGGAACAATCGGTGCCCCGGGTGCGTTGTTGATGACAATAACAGCAACGGCTCCGGCATTCTGCGCATTGGTTGCCTTCACACCAAATTGGCAACTCCCGCGATAGAGCACCGCGATTTTACCAAATACATCCAGCGCATTGACCAACCCTCCGGCAGTGTCGCAACAAAGTGAATCAGCATCAGAGCCATCATAGGCCATTACGAGGGTGTCGAGAACCGAATTCTCAGGATAATTCAAATCAGGGCTACCCCAGCCATTGGCAGGGTCGGACCAAGTCATCTCATAATCACCTTGTATTTCTTCGGGTGACTCTACATAGAAAATTACCTGTGCATTTAAGCACCAGGCGAAAAGAAAGGCTAGTGTTGAAAGTAGTAATTTCTTCATGTTCGTGGTTATTAAAATAGTTCGGCAAATTGATGATAATCTTTGAAAAATCCAATACTATTCTAAAACAAATGCTTCTTCTTTTGCCTTTAGGTTGAACACTTACAGGTTCATTTTTGTTACTCGGGTGAAGATGCAAGCTTGGGTCTATGAAAATGAAAAATTCAGAAAGGACATGAAACAGGGACAAATAACAGCAGAGATAATTTCCATCGGCGATGAGCTTCTTATTGGTCAGACGATTAATACGAATGCTGCCTGGCTAGGCGAACAACTCAACGCTATCGGCATTAAGGTCCACCGCACGATGGTCATTTCGGATAGCAGGAATGAAATAATAAGCGCCCTCGATGAAGCTTCAGGCAGAAGTAATATAATTATTATGACCGGCGGCTTGGGGCCAACGAAAGATGATATCACCAAGCATACACTGTGTGAGTATTTCCAAACAGACCTCATCATGAATGAGGAAGCGTTGGGTCGCATAGCAGAATTTTTCGAGCGACGCGGATTACCGATGCTCGAAGTGAACCGACAGCAGGCAGCGCTGCCTGCTGCGTGTACCGTTATTCATAATTATCGGGGCACAGCATGTGGGATGTGGTTTGAGCGAGGCAATCGGGTATTCGTGTCAATGCCGGGAGTGCCTTATGAAATGAAGGGCATGATGGAGGATGAAGTTTTCAGAAAATTGTCGGCATTTTTCCAACGCCCCGTCATTCGACACCGGACAATTTTAACCACCGGAGTCGGTGAATCCTTTTTAGCGGATAAACTGCAGGAGTGGGAGAAAATGCTGGAGGCCCGGCAAATCGCACTCGCTTATTTACCCTCGCCCGGCATGGTGAAGCTGCGCATGTCGAGCTACAGCGAATCCGGACGCGATGTTGAATCCGATTTTCGCGAGTGCGAGCAGGAACTCCTTAGGATTGCAGAAGATTATGTTTACGGATATGACAAGGATACACTCCAGGAAATAGTGGGTAATCTGTTGCGCGCCCATCCTTACAGTTTGGCGGTTGCAGAAAGTTGTACGGGAGGTACCTTGTCGCGGTTGGTGACCTCCGTTCCGGGATCGAGTGATTACTATAGAGGTGGAATCGTAGCCTATAATAACGATGTGAAATCCGCCGCCCTGGGAGTTGAGGCCTCGTTGATTTCTTCAAAAAATGTAGTGAGTAAGGAAGTCGCCCTGGCTATGGCGGAAGGGGCACGGAGGCTTTTCGCTTCCGATTGGGCCATTGCCACTACGGGAATAGCAGGCCCAGGTGGAGGAACCGATTCGCATCCGGTGGGATTAGTTTATGCGGCCGTGGCCGGTCCCGGCAGGTGCTGTGCGATAGAGCTGCGCCTTGGCAAGCGACGGGAAAACAACATGGATATGGCTTCATTTGCGGGGCTTAACCTGCTTCGAAAAGAAATTTTAAATCAAAAGGCTGATTTTTAAAAAAAATGTCGTTTCTTTGCCGCCCATTTTAAAAAGTATATTGCTATGGCACGTGTATGTCAGATTACTGGAAAGACGACTCAATCAGGACACAAAGTGTCTCACTCAAATATTAAGACCAAGCGCAAGTTCTACCCGAACCTGCAATACTAGCGCTTCTGGATGGAAGAAGAAAAGCGTTGGGTTGAATTGCGTGTAACTCCGAAAGGAATGAAGACCATCAACAAGCTTGGTTTGATGGCTGCCATGAAACAAGCGAAAGAGCTTGGTTACATCGCTTAAAAGCATCATGTAAAAAGGTGAAAGCACTGCGCAATGCAGTGCTTTTTCTTTGATACAGTTGCAGCTACAAACAACTTT
>JAURKF010000199.1 GCA_030831885.1 Flavobacteriales bacterium | reverse complement strand
TTCATCCCGCTCACCTTCAATTTGCTGAGCACTCATTTCTGTGGGGCGAATTGCCTCGTGTGCCTCTTGAGCTCCTTTGCTTTTGTTCGTGTACTGACGTGTTTTTGAATAGCGATCACCAAAAGAACGTGTAATTTCCTGCTTCGCTGCATCCAGCGCAAAATCGGAAAGATTCACGCTGTCTGTTCTCATGTAGGTAATCTTTCCGCTTTCATACAAACGTTGAGCAACAACCATAGTTCGTGATACGCTGAAGCCGAGTTTGCGGCTTGCTTCCTGTTGCAAGGTCGAGGTAGTGAAAGGCGCGGCAGGAGTTCGCTTTGCCGGCTTTGTTTCCATTTGTGAAATGCTAAAAGAAGCGCCGTTTGCCTTGCTCAAAAAAGCATTCGCCTCAGCTCCATCTTTCAACTTGCGACTCAAATCGGCCTTGAGAACTGCGCTCCCTAAATCAAAGCTCCCCCGCACATTATAAAAAGATGACGCTGCAAACTTTTCAATTTCACGCTCGCGCTCGACGATAATTCGCACCGCCACACTTTGAACTCGCCCGGCGCTTAGCCCGGCTTTAACTTTCTTCCAAAGCACAGGAGAAAGTTCAAAACCCACGAGTCGATCAAGTACCCTTCTTGCCTGCTGAGCATTCACCAAATCGATATCTATATTCCTTGGTTTCGCGATAGCCTCCTGAATGGCCTTTTTGGTAATTTCATGAAAAACGATTCTCTTGGTTTGTTTTACATCCAACCCAAGGGCTTCAGCCAGGTGCCAGGAAATAGCTTCCCCTTCGCGGTCCTCATCCGTTGCCAACCACACATCTTCAGCCTTACTAGCCAACTTCTTCAACTCCTTGATGACATCTTCTTTATCGGGCGATACGATATACACCGGATTGAAACCCTTTTCAACATCTATCGCGACATCGTTCTTAGGCAAATCGCGCACATGGCCATAACTGCTCTTAACAATAAAGTCCTTACCCAAATATCCTTCAATGGTTTTTGCCTTTGCGGGCGACTCAACTATGACGAGGTTTTTACTCATATACGCGGTATTTTTTTGCGCCCCTTTTTTTATCGTCTCCGACTTGGCTGCGACGCGGCAAATGTATGCGATGAAAAAACTGCCGAACCAAATCAAGTTTAATTTACTATCTTCGCGCTCCTTTTAAAACACTGATTTTCAAAACAGCTATACACTGTGGAAGAAAAAACAATCGATGAAACCCGTCAGGGTGAATACCTCATGCTGGATGCTGAGGTTAATTCAACCAAAAAACAGCGTAAACTTCTACTCGAAAGTTATGGCTGCCAGATGAATTTTTCAGACAGCGAAATTGTGGCCAGTATCCTCGCCAATGAGGGATTTAGCACCACGCGCGACCCAGAAGAGGCCGATCTTGTGCTGCTGAACACCTGTGCCATTCGAGACAATGCCGAACAACGCATCCGCGGCCGTCTCGACTATTTGCGCTCGGTAAAAAAACGTAAACCCGAAATGCAAATCGGAGTGCTCGGATGCATGGCCGAGCGACTTCGTGAAAAATTACTCGATGAAGAAAAGCTAGTGGATATGGTAGTTGGACCGGATGCCTACCGCGATTTACCCAATCTCATCGATAAGGTGGACGAAGGACAAAAAGCAGTAAATGTGCTGCTGAGTCGCGAAGAGACATACGCCGAAATCACTCCTGTTCGTCTCAACAGCAACGGCATAACCGCCTTCATCTCCATTATGCGTGGTTGCGACAACATGTGCTCGTTTTGCGTAGTGCCCTTCACACGCGGACGAGAGCGAAGCCGGGATCCCCAAACCATCGTGAATGAAGCACGGGACCTGTTCACTCAGGGTTATCGAGAAGTGACTCTGCTTGGTCAAAACGTCGACTCCTACAAGTGGAATATCAATAGCAAAGGAGAAATACTCGACAACAACAAGCCAACCGTGAACTTTGCTCAATTGCTGGAAATGGTTGCGCTGGTTCATCCCGATTTACGAATTCGCTATTCCACGTCTCACCCGAAAGACATGACCGACGAAGTGTTGCATGTAATGGCGAAGTATGAAAATATTTGCAAGTACATACATCTTCCGGTGCAAAGCGGCAACAGCGATGTGCTGAAACGCATGAACCGAGGTTATACACGTGAATGGTATCTAGACCGCATAGATTCAATTCGTCGTATCATGCCAAATTGCGCGATCAGCACCGATGTGATTACCGGTTTCTGTGGTGAAACTGAAGAAGAACATCAAGACACCCTTTCGCTCATGGTGCAGGTGCGTTATGAAATGGCTTTCATGTTCAAGTACTCAGAACGTCCTAAAACACTGGCCGAACGCAAATACGAAGATGATGTAGCGGATGAGGTTAAAGGCCGTCGTCTGCAAGAGGTAATTGCATTGCAAATGCAAGGCGCTGCAGAACGCACGAAACAACACCTTGGTCAAGTACAGCGTGTTTTGATTGAAGGCACAAGCAAAAAATCGGAAGAACATTTACAAGGCCGCAACTCGCAAAACATTGTAGTTGTTTTCCCGAAAACAATGGATTGCGCTCCCGGTGATTACGCTGATGTGCTTGCCAATGATTGCACATCTGTAACACTTATTGGTGACCTGATAAAAGTCTATCCACGAACCAACCAACACATCCAATCTTTGTAAACATTCCATGGACATTAGGACTGTAAAACAACGATTCGAAATCATAGGCAATACTCCAATGCTCAATCGTGCTTTGGATATCGCTGTTCAGGTTGCGCCGACCAATATGTCGGTACTCATCAATGGTGAAAGCGGCACTGGTAAAGAAAACATTCCAAAAATCATTCATGCCTATAGCGCACGCAAACATGCGCCATACATCGCTGTAAACTGCGGAGCTATTCCCGAAGGAACCATCGACAGCGAATTATTTGGTCATGAGAAAGGATCGTTCACAGGTGCTACCGATGCCCGTAAAGGATATTTCGAAGAAGCTAACGCCGGTACTATCTTTTTGGATGAGGTGGCAGAGCTTCCCTTGCAGACTCAAGTACGTTTGCTGCGCGTGCTGGAAACCGGTGAATACATTCGCGTAGGTTCCTCGAAAGTGCAGAAAACCAATGTGAGAGTTGTGGCCGCCACAAATGTTGATTTTAGCGAGGCTATACGCAAAGGAAAATTTAGAGAAGACTTGTATTATCGACTCAATCAGGTTCCTGTCTTTCTTCCACCCTTGCGAGAGCGCAAAGAAGACATTGTATTACTGTTTGCTAAGTTCACAACTGATTTTGCCGAACGATATAAAATGCCCATGCTGGAACTTACTCCGGATGCGCGCGAAATGCTGGTCAACTATTCATGGCCGGGAAATATTCGTCAACTTAAAAACATCACCGAGCAAATCAATGTGCTCGAGCAAGACCGCCTCATCACAGCACAAACACTCGCCTATTATATTCCACATGAAGACTTCGGAAACCGGGGTGTGGTAGTGACCGGGGGAGCAGGTGCTCAAAGCAATTT
>JAURKF010000198.1 GCA_030831885.1 Flavobacteriales bacterium | reverse complement strand
TTCCGATTATCCCTTTTCCGATTACCCCTTGCGCATGCAACCCTCCTCCCCGACCCTGCGTCTATCCCCCGAGGTCTTAATTGGTAAACACTTTTTTGGTTAACTGAAAAGTTCCAGGCTTTTCGAAAACGTTTTAGAGGGATAAAAAAAGCCCTCCCGCAATCGGGAGGGCTTTTTTATGCGCTGCCGTTATCGCTTATTTCTGAACGATAACCGTAATATTTGAAACTCCATGGTTACCCACAACCTGCACATGGTATGTGCCTGCTGCAAGGGCCGATAAGTTGAACTGCTCTGAGGCACCGGCTGCCATCGTGCGCTGTTCTGCAAACTGGAGCTTTCCGGTTTGATCATACACATGAATCTGCTTCATGCCACCTTCACCGCGATTAACAAGTGTAATCATTCCCGATGTTGGGTTCGGATACGCTTCGATGTTCACTGAAGCAATCTCTTCTACAGCGATGATTCCACAACCGTTGTTTGGAGGCAAGTTGCCCTGGCAAACACCGTATGGATCTTCTGCCGGTGCACCTGCGATATCGCCGCAGTCATAACCCCAGGTAGCGCAGTTGAAGTTTACAGAAACACCCGCCCAGGTGTATGCGCCGTCATCGGCAAAAGTGTCACCAATCCAGCTCAATACTCCAATGGTGTGCTCGTTTTGGTCGCAGTCACAAATGGTTGGATCCTGTGAGCAATCACCCACGCTGAATTCAAATACATCGCTTACAGTACCATCAGTCATGATGTAATAAGCAGTGAATGCTGAGTTCGCAGGGAAACCTGTCAATGGGAATACACTGCCGCTCACGTTATCAGGTGCCGTAACTTCAAATGGATACACTGTGCCATTCAAGTTTACAACCAACGAATCGACTGTGCAGCCGCCATTGAACGTGAAGGTGAAATCGACACCGGGATTCAACACTCCATTCGCATCTTGAATACATGGTGTCTGCTCTGCTGACAATACCAGATTAACGCAAGAACTATAGATACATGAACCATCTTCAACGTTCGCATCAGGATTGTAGTTATCCGCCAACGGATCTGTACAGCCAAATACATCATACATGCATGAACCATCATCCACGTTAGCAGCTGGATTGTAATTATTGGCTGTAATATCTGTGCAACCATAGATGTCATATGTGCACGAACCATCGTTCACGTTCGCATCCGGATTGTAGTTGTTCGCTGTCATATCAGTACAGCCATAAACATCGTAGGTGCATGAACCATCATCCACAGTTGCTAACTGATTATAGTTATTGGCCAACGCATCGGTGCAACCGAAAATTTCTTCATAATAGCATGAACCATCCTCTGCATTGGCAGCCGGATTGTAATTAAGCGCCGACGGATCGGTGCAACCGAAGATAAAGTCACTGCCACAACCATTGTTGGGTGGAAGGTTGCCAAGGCATACTCCATATGGATCTTCAGCAGGAGCACCTGCAATGTCGCCGCAGTCATAGCCCCAGGTAGCACAGTTAAAATCGACAAACTGACCTGCCCAAGTATATGCACCATCATCAGAATAGGTGTCGCCAATCCAATCCAATACTCCGATAGTGTGCACGGTGCCTGCGCAATCGCAGATAACAGCATCTTGCGAGCAATCACCCGTTACGAAATCGAACAACGGACTAAAAGTACCATCGGTAAGCTGATAGTAGGCACTATACGCCGTATTCGATGGGAAGCCAACTAGGCCAAACACACTTCCAGAAACGTTGTCGGGAGCTGAAACCGCAAATGGGTAGCTCGTACCATTCAATACGATAACCAGTGAGTCAACCTCACAATCACCAGCGTACTCGAATGTAAAGTCGACCGAAGGATTGAGTGTTCCATTCGCATCCTGGGTGCACGGCATTTGTATAGCCACAAGCGCAAAGTCGAAACATGCGCCATAGCTGCATGAGCCGTCATCCACATTCGCATCCGGATTGTAATTATTAGCGGTCATGTCAGTACATCCAAATACATCATACATGCATGAGCCATCGTCGTTAGTAGCCGTGATGTCGTAATTGTTAGCCATTGGATCGGTACAACCGAAAATAACGTCGTTGCCACAACCATTGTTTGGAGGCAAGTTGCCAAGACAAACTCCGTAAGTATCTTCAGCTGGAGCGCCCACTATATCGCCACAGTCATACCCCCAGGTTGCGCAGTTAAAATCTACCAACTGACCAGCCCAGGTATAAGCAGCATCATCAGAGAAGCCATCGCCAATCCAAGAAAGCACGCCGATAGTATGAGTATTCCCAACGCAGTCACAGATAACATCATCTTGCGAGCAATCACCTGTAGTGAAGTTAAACAACGGACTATATGTACCGTCGGTTAACAGATAATAAGCGCTATAGGCAGTGTTTGATGGGAAACCAAGAAGGCCAAACACGCTACCCGAAACGTTATCGGGAGCAGCAACCGGAAATGGGTAGCTTGTTCCATTGAGAACGATATAAATCGTATCAACTGCGCAATCGCCACTAAATTCAAAAGTGAAATCCACCGATGGATTCAGGACTTCATTCGCATCAGGAGTGCAAGGCATTTGAGATGCCAAAAGCGCAAAGTTGGTGCAAGTTCCAAAGACGCATGAACCATCATCTATGTTTGCAGCAGGGTTATAGTTACCGGCCGCAGGATCGGTACAACCGAATATATCATAGACACAAGAACCATCGTTTGCATTGGCAGTTGGATCAAAATTGTTCGCAAGTGGATCAGTACAACCGAAAATGACATCACTTCCGCAGCCGTTATTCGGAGGCAAATTACCCATGCACACCGCGTAAGGATCTTCAACAGGCGCGCCCACAATATCACCACAGTCATAACCCCAGGTAGCACAATTGAAGTTTACAGGCTGACCATTCCATTGATAACTTCCATCATCAGCGAAGGTGTCGCCTATCCAATTGAGTACGCCAATGGTATGAGCCGTACCGTCGCAATCGCAGATAGTCGGTTCCTGAGCGCATGACGTAGTTGTAAATTCTGTTTCAAAGCTTGCTGTGCCATCTGTGAGCACGAAATAGGCCGTAAAGGTTGTGTTTTCAGGGAATCCTATCAATGGGAACACAGACCCGCTCACATTATCGGGAGCAACAGGAGTAAACGGATACTCCACTCCATCCAAAACAATAACGAGTGAGCCTACTGTGCAGCCTCCATCAAAAGAGAAGGTGAAGTCCATACCCGGGTACAACACTCCGTTGGCATCTGCCTGACAAGCAGTTTGTGTTGCGGACAACATCAAATTTTCGCAGAAGCCATAAGTGCAGCTTCCATCGTCGGTTGTTGCATCTACGTTGTAATTATTCGCAAGCGGATCGGTGCAACCAAGCACTTCGAAGATACAACTGCCATCGTCGAATGTAGCGGCAGGGTCATAATTGATAGCCGTGCTTTCTGTGCAACCAAAGATGATGTCCAGAGCACATCCATTATTTTCAGGCAGGTTTCCTAAGCACACTCCATAAGGATCATCAGTAGGAGAACCAGCAATATCTCCGCAGTCATAGCCCCAAGTTGCGCAGTTAAAGTCAACGAACTGACCTTCCCAAGCATAGGTTCCATCATCTGCGAAACCATCACCTATCCAGATTAATACTCCCGCTGTGTGCTGCGTGCCTGCGCAATCGCAAATCAAATCATACGCACATGTGCCATCATCAATTCCGGCCTCAGGATCGTAGTTGTTGGCAAGAGGGTCGGTGCATCCGTAAATGTAAACACAGGATCCGTCCTCTTCATTGGCATCCGGGTTATAATTGGCAGCGATAGGATCCGTGCAGCCCGGAATAACAACTGAAGGAAGCCAAGTAATGACAATGTTTCCGCAAACATTGTTCGTTGCGCACTCAAACTGATTAATCTGCAGATTAACGATACCGGTATAAGTAGCTGTCCAGATAATTTCTGAAGCTCCGCTTCCACAAGCAGCACCATCATCATCATAATCGATGAAATTAAATGCGTTATCACGCAGAGTAAGTTGAGTGTCCCAACTCGTGCCGCACGTATTGAAACTATAGGTTTCACCGGCAATGACAGAGATGGTGTAGATATCTCCAC
This sequence comes from Flavobacteriales bacterium, assembly GCA_030831885.1. The sequence continues at coordinate 3,923 of JAURKF010000198.1, read as the reverse complement.
CCCATGTACAGGTAAATGACGCAGCTCCGGCTGAGCCCGGACCAGTGGGGGTGAAATCATCGTAAAAAAGCCCATCGTTCGGGCACTGGGCCGACGAGGCTATTGCCAATGCCATAAAGACAGCGAGAAGCAATCGGGATTTGATTAAGGTAACTGTAGAATTCATAGTGATTTGTTTGGGGCGAAATTAACCCGATAAACCACATCAAACCTAAATTTAACAGCGGAAAACTTGTTCAAAAATGGCATGCTACAGCATGAGGCCAATCGTTCATATTCGTGTCTTTAAATAACAACACGATGGAAGACATCACCAGCCAAGCACTCACCCTCGAAAAAACCATTCAACATGTTCGGGATTTCCATAATGCTTTCTTACTTCCTGCGCGCAGTGAACCAACTGCCACTTTGGAAGAACGCGAGTACATGCTTCGTTTCAATTTGATGAAAGAGGAAAATGAAGAATACCTCGACGCGGTGCGTAATGGCGATATCGTTGAAATTGCTGATGCGTTAGGCGATATGCTCTACATCCTTTGCGGTACCATCAACGCACACGGGCTGCAGCATAAAATGGCGGAAGTGTTCGAAGAGATTCAACGTTCCAACATGTCGAAACTCGACGATGAGGGTAAACCCATTTTTCGGGAAGACGGAAAGGTTATGAAGAGCAACAACTACTTCAAGCCTGACATCCGATCCATACTGGAAAAATAATTCAGAGTTGATAACGTAACTGCAGGATCGAGCTGACCCAGTAATACCAATTTTCGCTGGCTGATTGCGACGTAATCTCGGCCACTCCTTTCGATGTCAAATCCCCTTTCACTGAAGCCCAGGATGTCATGTCGGGGTGATGAAACATATCCAGCGGACTCATGTAATCGGTATTTCGTGTCGTGACCGCACCTTCCAAATGTATACCCCATCTGCCTCGTTCAACTCCTACTGCGGCTTTCAACTCCCATAAATTCGGAAGCTCCGCAGGCGCAACATTGCCATTCACTTGATAGTTCAATGTACTTAAGTTTTGTGAGGAAAATGTTGCTGAAGAATAGGTGGAACGATCGATTTGTTTTACCCATGCTAGTCCGGCTTCAGCATACACACGAACCGACTTTTCGAACAGGGTTTGTTGCCAAGCCAAATCGACCCTCAAACGATCAACCTGAATACGATCACACGTATATAAAATGAAAACGGGTATCTGCTCCGGATTATTGGGGATGGTAACAACCACCGTAGCATCGGGTCGCAACAAAAAATAGGAATCTTGATAGATGTATGCATCATTCAAACTCACCATATTTCCATAGCCATCTTGAGTTCTAAAACCTAGCGTATAATTATGCGAGGGAGATACCGGTAAGCCAACGTGATAATTCAAACCCAGTGTAAATCCTCTTTTACCTTTTTTCATTCGCGATTCATGCAGTTGGCCTCGATACGTCAATCGACTGAATGTGAATCCAACGGAAGGGGCAACGGTTTGATTTACGAATAGCAGCCCTGTGTTGACTTCGGCATGAAAGCTTAGTTGTTTCGGAGGTTTAGCCTCGACAGGCAACTCATAGGCCGCCTGACTATCCTGTTCATAGTAAACCGAGTTTTTCATATTTATTGAATAACCTCCGATGATGGCACCGGTTTCCACGCTCACCATTTTTGCGGTGATCCGCCATTCGCCCTGCAGCGGTGTTATAACACCTGTTACAATGGCATCGGCGCTTACCAGTTTCCCTAAGGATGCCGCCTGCGACTCATTGAACAATGGTTGCGAGCTCAGTCGCTGTTCTTCGATTACCTTTTCCGTAGTAGCACGATCCACAATCGTGAGCGTCGCATTTCGAATAGCCATATGAATGCGTAACTCTTCGCTCAGCGCGCGCGAAAAATCCGATGCACTGCCGCCTTCGATAAAATCGAAAATTGCGACCCTGCTCACAGAGCGTGCAATTGCCTGCTGCGCCAGTTCCTTGCCTAAAAGCTCAATAGCGACTTCTTGTGTCGGCTGGGCAATAAGGTGTGTTTCAAATAAGACAAACACAGATAAAAGTGCGATTCTCCAAAACATAGGCGCAAGTTACAACAAGCCTCAGGACTATATTTGCCGACCGTGAAATCCAGTTTCAAACAGCGCATTAAACAATCGGTAAGGCAGTGGCTTGTTGACCACAATTGGCCGCTCACAAGAAATTTGCGCTACGATATTCTTACCAAAAAAATTCTGCAGCGAGAACTTTCAACCAACGATAATTGCATAGACGTCGGTGCGCACAAAGGAGAAATTCTTGATCTCTTTCTTCACTTTGCACCGGGTGGTAAGCACACGGCATTCGAACCCATTCCGCCGCTATTTTCAGAACTGAAAAAAAACTATGGCAACCAGGTAAGCGTGCATCCTTTTGCGCTGAGCAATAGGACAGGCAATATGCTTTTCAATGTTGTAGTCGATGCTCCTGCATATAGCGGCTTGCAGCGCAGAGAGTATGCGACGTCGAACCCTACCATCGAAACCATCGAAGTAGAAGTGCGGCCGCTCGACGATGTGTTGCGTGATAGATCCTTTGCCATCACCCTCATTAAAATTGATGTGGAAGGTGGCGAACTCGATGTACTGAAAGGAGCTCATCAACTTCTTTCCAATGATAAACCGCTGCTCATTTTTGAATTTGGCAAAGGAGCTTCAGAGTACTACGGCACGATGCCACACCACCTATTCGACTTTCTCTCCGCGGTGAACTACTCAATATGGACCTTAGGAGATTTCTGGAAAGGAAATGCACCCATGGGTTCTGAACATTTGAAACAAACCTATGAAAGCGGAAGCGACTACTATTTTGTTGCTCGCTTTAACGGGGTATAAGGTTCAACGCAGATATACACGTGTTACACGCGCGGCATCCCGACTGCGAAACAGATAGGCACCTTCAGGTAAGGACGCATCCTCGCATGATCCATTAAATCGATAATCGGAACGCACGAGTTGCCCCATGGTATCGTACAAATATCCCATTTCACCAATTTGTACATCTTCTGCTTCGTCGATGCCTACCAGAAAACAGGGAATTAGTTCAGGTTCAGCAGACACTTCGTTCAAGATGTGTGATGCATACTTCACTACGAGAGCCTGCCAATTCTGTGATTGCTCGGGCTGAAATGCTCCACAAAGCACCAATGCTTCTTCGTTCCAGATTGCACAAAGGAATTGTGTTCTGTGCTGACCGGTAAATTCGAATGCGCCGGTAAAGAATGTATCGGTTCGTTTGCGAACGACGCGCCCCAACTCGATTCCGCTCAACGACTTCGACCCTGCGTAAACGACTTCACCATTGTACTGCACACAATCGTAATAGTCTGAATCGAAATTATTTTCCTCCAGCACTTCATACAGCACTGCATTGTCCAAGCCCAACTGCATCTCGAAGGAATGTGTTACCCCATCGGCATATACAGGTCCCGTGATGAAGAGAAAAGAAGCATCGCTGGTCATGGCGAAGGCCTCACGATCAAATCCATTTGCATCATCAATTACTCGTGTCCAAACTGAATTACCATTTACATCGAATCGCCAAACGGAAGATTTTGTCACGTTGTCGATGGTTTGAAAGCCGCATGCAACCCAACCGTCGTTTACCGGAATCATATCGTGGATGGCATCATTTTCAATTCCACCAACAAACCACTGGTTCAGCAGCATACCTTGACCATCGATGTGCAGAATGGTGCCGTCCTGACCGCCGTTTCCGCCGCTGTACGTGTTTCCGCATAGCAGGAAACCACCTTGCGGATGCGCAACAATCTTTTTACCAAAGTCCCAATCGGATCCACCATAGGTTTGCTGCCAAAGAAGCTCACCATCCGGATTAATTTTCATGACGAGCATATCATAGCTGCCCGCTCCGAAACTCAGCGTATAACCG
>JAURKF010000197.1 GCA_030831885.1 Flavobacteriales bacterium | reverse complement strand
GTGCTTCCTTCGTTCTTTACAACCGTAATACTCTGCTCTATGATTTCCCGACGAAGTTTCAGGGCCTGAGGATTATTCAAGTCTTCATAAACCTGAGCTGATTCAATGGGAGAAGAATTGGCCAATCCCGCCCATTCCTTCGCTTGAAGGATTCGATGACAATGAAGGTCTAGCTCATCCATGCTAATGGTGCCGTTTTGGATGGCAGCCTTGATTTTAGCAATCGCGGTTGGTACATCTTGAGTAAACAACAGAACATCGTTGCCTGCCTGAAGAGCTTTTACCTCTGCTTCTCCCGGTTGAAAATACTTCGCAATACCCTGCATATTCATAGCATCGGTAAATACCAATCCACCGAATCCCATTTTACCACGCAACAAATTCGTAATCACCTCGCGCGATAAAGTGGAAGCCACTTTTTCATTTGGATCAAGCGAAGGAGCATACAAATGAGCGGTCATTACACTGCCAAGACCTTGATCGATTAGCTGACGGTACGGATAAAGTTCCAGTGTATCAAGGCGCTCATAGGGGTGAGCTACAACAGGCAAATCTTTATGAGAATCGACATCCGTATCGCCATGGCCCGGGAAGTGTTTGGCGCATGCCAGCACACCACCGTCTTGTAATCCGCGCATATACATAGCCCCGTGTGTTGCAACCAATTCCTTTTGCTCACCGAAAGAACGACTTGATATTACAGGGTTATTCGCATTGTTGTTGATGTCGATGCAGGGTGAAAAGCTCACATGCACACCAATACGGCGCAGTTGGCGAGCCATTTCTCGACCGAACGTATAGACCAAGCTGTCATTGTTGGTTGCACCCAGCGTCATTTGACGAGGATATGCAATAGTAGAATCGAGACGCATTCCCAATCCCCACTCAGCATCCATCCCAATTAACAAAGGGATTTTGGAACTTGACTGGTATCTATTGGTAAGCGCAACCTGACGTCCGGGGCTTCCTTGCATGAAAATGATTCCACCGATTGAATAACCATCGATGAGACTTTGAATTTTTTGGTTGTTATACGACTTGTGATTGGGATCGCTCCAAGCTGCGACCATAAACAGCTGGCCTATTTTCTGCTCGAGAGAAAGAACCTTCAGGAGCGAGTCGGCCCAAGGTGTGGGACGTTCTTTAAAGCATGGACGGGGCGATTGCGCAAGCAACTGAAACAATGAGATAACGAGAACCCCAACAATTGACCAACGTAAAATTTTCATAGCGAACAATACTTAATGTAAAGTACCACAAGTTGTGCAAAAAGCGACTTGCATAGGTCAATCTTTTGGCATACTTTAGAACAACTCGATGTGGAATGTTATTGTACTTGTTGGACTGTCGGAGCCCGGATAATAACAAGGTGAGATGATTACCACAAAAGCAAGCCTTAGGCTACTTATAAACCTCAACAATTCTATAATCAATCCAAATCTGGTTGTCTAAACCGACATATTGTATTCCATCGACAATAATAAGGTCGTCCATATTGGTTATCGCAGCGTCACCAACGGATGGAATTAGCTCTTTGAAAAGTGTCAAGGAAGGTTGTTCGATGTATGAAGTATCTGAAAATACTTGGATAAACTGCTCGCTTGGGGCAACTACGGCTGTGTCAACCTGTAAAGAAACACCTTCAAAGAGAGCTGCATCCTCGTCGGTCATCTTCCCAAATGAGTCATTAAACGCTTTCTCAAAAATTTGTCCCTCCGGAAGTTTTGTAATACGCGTGCCATCCGTAAGAACAACGGTTTTGCATGAAAAAAAAGACGCGCTTGCGATTAGAATGACGAGGTATTTTATGATAGCGCCCTTCGAGTATGGAATGAAAAGAAAGGGTTCAATTCAAAAAGACTAACGAAAGATCAATTACCACTATTCATTAATTCCTGCTCCATTTTATTCAACTCATTTTGAATCTCCTGTTTCGCTTTGAAAAATTTCGGAAGATACTTTTTGTCATAATTAATTTTGTCGCCATCAATAGTGAATTCAGCGCTTACTGATCGAGAGGCGTTATGCTCGCCGCTGAAAGCACCAAACAATTCAGCAGTTCCAATTAATACCCCTTCCTTCAATTCCTTGGCTGTTATACTTCTCAAGTCATTAGATAACTCTTCGGGTTGATTGATACTGAGTTCGGTAATTTTATCTTGATCAGAATTATAGAAAAAATTCATCGAGTAACCATAGTCGCCAATACCATAAAACTCCACACTATAAAAATAATCCATCGCACCATCTAATGTGTAATTACCTCCTACACATGAGATCCCAATATCCTCACCATAATCAGCGTATTTCTTTTTGTTCTGCTTCACAAACGCCTCCATTCTATCTTCAGCCTCCTTTTTGGTGAGACTGACAACTGTCTTTTGGGTGTTCAAATTTCCATTTGCCCCTTCAATTTGTGAACTTGACATGCCCAAAGTATCCTCGGAGTTACCGGATGCATCCTTCGTTTCTGCAGGGCTATTTGAACAGCCCGTACTCAATAGAACCAAGCACAGGAACATGCTTGTATATACAATATATTTATTCATATTATTAAGTAAAAAAATAGTTTACCTTGAACGAGTAAGATATAGATAAGACTGCGAACCATCCGTGTTCGATAAGTATCCGCCCCACTCTATTCTACCTTTTTTCAATGTCTTGGTCAACTTGCCGTTGGCAGTTCTCTTGCCGTTCAATGATTCAACAATTTCAATTTCGCCTTCAACGAAATTGGTCCCGGATAATTTGTAAACCCTGGATGAATTTGAAGTGAAATAGTAACTCCCAACAATTGTCCCATCAGATTTCCAGGTAATCTCAGCCTCAATAGGGTCTCCGTCAGAGGTCCCAGAATAATATTGCTTTTGAGCAATGGACGACAATCCGGAGAAGGTAACAATAAGAACCAATAAAATTGTTTTCATCATATTAATTCAAGTTTTAAATAGGAAGATTAGAATTATTAAAATGTTTTTTACTACGCAATAGGATTCTTTACATGAAGAAATAGAAAAATATAATAATCTGGTGCCTTCTAAGACCGCTCGCTTTGCCAATTTGCCTTCCCGACGCATCATAAATGTACTCACCGCTTATCTTACCCATCTGCCTTCCAGAGCTATCGTACAAATAATCACCGCTTACCTTACCAAGCTGTCTTCCCGAACTATCATAAATGTATTCACCACTTGTTTTTCCGAGCTGCCTTCCTGAGCTGTCATAAATATACTCGCCACTTGTTTTTCCGATTTGTCTGCCCGAGCTATCGTAAAAATATTCTCCACTTACTTTCCCGATTTGTCTGCCTGAGCTATCATACATATACTGGGCATTAGCCAATCCGGTTAATAGCAACATTGTAATTGAAAAAAATAAAGTTTTCATACCTAAAAATTGATAGTGATCTTACTCTTTTGGATTTTCAGAAAACTCCTCTGCGGTTACCTCCGGAGAAAGGATAATGACAATACAAACAGTTTTCTTTTTTATTTCGTCAGAGTGCTGTGTAACGCACCGACAACAAAGAGCTATTTGTTATATCATAACTCGTCAAACATAATCAAATTATCATTCGCAAGCAATAAATGCGAAATCAATTAAAGAGAAATAAACCGGGTAGCGTCTGCAATTAGAACACTCTTTTCAAAACCAGCCCAAAAAGGGAAATTCAAGATTGGCCGCATTTACCACAACCATTACCGCTTGATTTTGACTTACGCAAGAATACCCGCGCAACATACATTGCGGCCAATATTAAGGTTATGACTACGAGCAATTGTTGCATTCAGATAAATAGTTGGTACGTAATAAAGGAAGCAAGATAAGCAAGGATACCCATATATAAAAGCTGAATAATAGGCCATTTCCATGACTTTGTCTCGCGTTTCACTACAGCAAACGTAGCCAAGCATTGCATAGCGTAAACGTAAAATATCATTAAGGATAAACCCGACGCAAGGGTATAAACCGGCAAACCGGAATCTGCCCAACGCTCTTGTTTGAGTCGCTCCACCAACAACTTTTGATTATCGTTTTCTTCGCCCATACTGTAGATAGTTGACATACTACCCACAAATACTTCGCGCGCAGCAAATGAAGTAATCAACGACACCCCCATTTTCCAATCATAACCCAATGGTTTAATTATAGGCTCAATTGCTTTACCAAGTTGGCCGATATAGGATTCTTCCAGTGTTATTTCGTGCTTTACAGGTGTTGTTATTTCCCATGACCTTGGTCCATAACTGGCAAAGGCCCACAATATCATTGATATCGACACAATTACCCGACCTGCATCCCATGAAAAAACGCGCACTTTCTCCAACACATTGAAAGCCACTTCTCGCCAGCGTGGCCATTGATACTTAGGTAATTCAAGAATTAGAAAGCTCGGTTCACCTGTTTTGATAATAAACTTCAGCACCATGGCTACCAATAAAGCTGAAAACAACCCCAAAGCATACAATGCCAATAAAATCAAACCCTGCATATCAATTATTCCCCATACCAATCGATTTGGAATTACAAGAGCTATGAGCAAGGTAAAGACCGGAATACGAGCAGAACAACTCATGAGCGGTGCAACCATGATGGTGACTAGTCGATCTTTCCATGAACTGATTGTGCGGGTTGACATGATTCCGGGTATGGCACACGCCACGCTCGATATCAAAGGCACGACGCTTCGGCCATTTAAACCGAAAGGACGAACCAGTCGATCCATCAAGAATACAACGCGCGCCATGTATCCGGATTCTTCAAGCAGAGAGAGAAAGAAAAACAATATTGCGATTTGAGGAATAAAAGTTATTACACCGCCAATGCCCGGTATAATACCATCAGCAATAAGATCCGTAAAGACTCCCTGAGGCAATAATGAAGAAGCTAACGATGAGAGCTGAAGGAAAAGGCTTTCTATGTATTCCATTGGTACAGCAGCTAATCGGAAGATGAACTGAAAAATCACCATCAAAACAGCAAGAAAAATTATATACCCCCAGAATGGATGTGTCAATACGGAGTCTATTGCGCGACTGCGGGTTGTGACCAATTTGTTTGACGACCGCATCACTCCGATAAGCATCGTTCGAATTGCATTTAAGCGATTTTGAGCATCCTTTAATTGCTCCTGCGGGTTATCCAGTATTTCTTTAGCGGGTATTCCCTGAAACTGCATGGGGCCGGGCAATACAACTTCCGAGAAAATTAGACTTTTCAGCAATTCAATGCCTAAACCCGTGCGTGCATTAACAGTAACGACCCTCACCCCTCCCAGACGGGATGCCAATAGCCGCTTATCAATTTGGACCCCCTTCGATTGATTAACATCATCCATCGTTAATACCAATACGGTAGGTATCTTGAGGTCATGCACCTGCGAATACAGCAAGAGGTTTCGCTCTAGATTTGTTGCATCAGCAACAACAACAACCATTTCAGGAAAATCCGGATGTTCCGGATTCGATAGAATGTCGATGACAATTCGTTCATCGCTGGAGCGTGGGAAGACACTGTAAACACCGGGAAGATCAAGAATCTGCACAAATTTTCCATCCGGCGATTGCATTTCACCCCATTTTTTATCAATGGTAATTCCCGGGTAATTACCAACATGCTGTTTCATACCTGTAAGGCTATTGAACAGCGAGCTTTTGCCTGTGTTGGGGTTACCAATTAATGCAACTTTATTCATCACTCGTCTACATTGCTTGAAGCATCAATCATGATTACCTGAGCCTCCTCTATTCTAAGAGAAACTACAGAGGACCCTAGATCAATAGCCAAAGGCCCACCAAATGGCGCGCGAAAAAGAATTGAAACCTCAGAGCCGGGAATAAATCCCATCTCCACCAACTTAGGTGAAATCTCAGTATGCTGAACATGCGCAATAATCGCCTTTCTATTCGATTGAAGCGTATGAAGAGGTTGAACGATTTGCATTTCGAACGCAAGATGCATCCATTTATCGCTCCATTGAATACCCCGAAACGGGTATTACGCACCTTTTCCATTGATCTAATGTAACTTTGCAGTCCGAAAAAATCAACCGATGCTTAATGTTTCCAATGTATCGCTTCGCTATGGCAAGCGCACCCTGTTTGATGAAGTGAATATTAAATTCACCCATGGTAACTGCTATGGCGTAATTGGAGCCAATGGCGCCGGTAAATCTACT
>JAURKF010000196.1 GCA_030831885.1 Flavobacteriales bacterium | reverse complement strand
GCGATTGCGTTTGTTGAATGAATTGTGCGACCACCTTGCGCAAATCGGCCATACCGTCGGCAGGCGGGTAGTTCGTTTCATCGTTCCTGTATGCATCCACGATGGCTTGCTTCAGCTCGGTCGGTATCGGAAAAATTTTCGGATCGAAATCACCAATCGTGAAGTTGAAGATCTTCTCCCCTTTCGCAATCAGGTCACGGATCTCCCCTGCTAGTTTAATGATTTCGGAACCGATCAGATTCTCGGCCATGTGCGACACCCTATAGTTTGTGGGTGATGCTGTGTTGCTCATAAACGCGTGTGTAGAATTTGTAATGCGAATGTATCACAGTGGTTGGTGGAAAAGCAGTGAAGTTATTAGGATTGTTTTCACAACTGGTGAAGAAGTGAAATAGTGAAATAGTGAAATAGTGATGCAGTGGGAAAGGGCTAGATGGAAGTACGACATTAACTTCTCCCATTGCACAATCCCCAAAATATTACTCGAGCGGAAATAAGAAATCATTATGCGGAAAACGCGTAATGTGTATCTGCCTCACTCGCTCATACATCGTGTCGCGCAGCTGATCGATGTTTAACTTTTTCGCTGCCGAAATAAAAACGACATCCGAGTTTTGGAGGCGGGCCATCCACGTGCGCTGCAGTTCTTCTAGTGTGATGTTTTCGCGTGTGGTTGGTGTGAGGTCATCGTCGGCCTTGGGTACATGTTTGTACGCGTCAATCTTGTTGAAGATAACCATCGTTGGTTTGTCGCCCACTCCAATCTCCTTCAGTGTTTCATTCACCACATTGAAATGATCTTCAAACTGCGGATGGGAAATATCAACTACATGCACCAGCAGGTCGGATTCGCGGGTTTCGTCAAGCGTACTTTTGAACGACTCGATTAGCTGATGCGGAAGCTTGCGAATAAAACCTACGGTATCGGTCAGCAAAAAAGGCAAGTTGTGCACCACCACTTTGCGCACCGTTGTATCAAGTGTTGCGAAGAGTTTGTTTTCGGCAAACACATCGCTCTTCGAAAGCATATTCATGATGGTGCTTTTACCTACGTTGGTATATCCCACTAGCGCCACACGCACCAATGCGCCGCGATTGCCTCGCTGCGTGGCCATTTGTTTATCGATCTCCTTCAGCTGCTCTTTCAAAAACGCAATACGATCGCGAACGATTCGTCGGTCGGTTTCGATTTCCTGCTCACCGGGACCGCGCATACCAATGCCTCCGCGTTGCTTTTCCAAGTGCGTCCACATGCGGGTGAGTCGCGGTAGTAGATATTCATACTGTGCGAGCTCGACTTGTTTCTTGGCGTGTGCCGTGCGCGCCCGGCTGGCGAATATGTCGAGAATGAGGTTATTGCGATCCAGAATCTTCACGTTCATCTCCTTGAACGTCGACTCGAGGTTGCGCAGTTGCGACGGGGCAAGTTCGTCGTCGAAAATAATCATCGCCGGTTTGTGCTCTGAAACGTAGTCTTTCAACTCTTGCAGCTTCCCGCTACCGATAAATGTTCGTGTATCAGGTCTGTCAAGATTCTGTGTAAAGCGCCGCAGGCAACGCGCGTTGGCTGTTTCTGCAAGAAATGCAAGCTCATCCAAATATTCTGTGAGTTGTTCTCGCGATTGATCGCGGGTAACGATTCCAACCAATACACAGGTTTCCTGCTCTTTGGCGGTTGAAATAAGTTTGTTTTTTTTCTCTATCAAAATTCCTTCTGGGATAAGCGCTTTATCAACGCAAGGTCAACACAAAATCGGCCAAGGCATCCATTTGTTCTTCACTCAGCACATCCTTGTGTGGCGGCATAGAACCTTTGCCCTCGGCAATACGCAAGACTATTTCATTTTTTGGAAGAACACTCTGAGTTAAGTCCTTGGCACCTGCAAATTGTTGCGCTCCATCATATCCATGGCACAGAGCACACTTTACGTCGTACAACTTTTTTACCAAGGCGGCATCTACCGGACCATCTACCGTGGCTCGCACGGGGTATTGATCGCGGGTTTTCTTGTCACCGCATGAAAGCGCGGTCACTAAAAGAGCGCAGGCTATCAGAACCAGCCGCGTCCTTCGCCAACCATTCTGAACGGCCATGGAATACTAATTAAAATGAGAATGAGCGCGATGGTATAGTAGGTAAATATGAGCTTATGCTTAGCCCAACTCTCACTTTGCTTTTTGGCTTTAACGTGACCAATTGTAACAAGTGCAATTGCGATGACCATACCAAGAAAATGTTCAACCAGATAGAAACGATTTACAGGATCTTTCATGATATTACCCGACTCAATGGCGTTCGATATAAGCGGACTTACAAAATACAAAGCAATGCCGATGAGCAATTGAGTATGCAGAATAATCATAGTGAGAAGTGAAAGTTTACGCTCGTTGCTGAGAAACGGACGGTAAACACGCGCAAGGCTATCGATAATTGTGATGACCATAAGAAGCAGCCCTACCCAGCGCAGTAAGGAATGCAAATGAAGTAATCCTGTATACATAATTCGAAGTTTTGCCAAAGCTAATCCAACAACGTTAATTCAGACTGACAGACCTAAAATTATCATTGTGAATGATATTGACTATTTATACCCAATCTTTGCCTCTTTACAATAAGCTATGAACCGTGTGCTATACAATGTGACATGCAGTGTTGACCCCGAAATCCATGAGGAATGGCTCGACTGGATGATGTTCAAGCACATTCCGGATGTGATGAATACGGGGATGTTTTTGGAGAACCGAGTTTGTCGCGTTCATGAGTATGAAGAAAATGGCGTCACCTATGCGATACAATATGTGGCACGCAGCCAAAAAGACCTGAACGAGTATATGGAGCAATTCGCTCCTGCTTTGCAGAAAGAACACTCCGATAAATACGGATCTCGTGTAGCAGCATTTAGAACCACGCTCGAAATTGTGCATGAAATCCGATCGCCGTTTCCTCCTGTAAACCCGAATTGATAGTGAGTAGAGAGTAGTGACAAGTGACTAATCATTGGTCACTTCCTATGTCATCGACTTCCTGGTCAATCGATGCAACGGATACCGCAGCAAAATGACAAGGTGATTAAATAACGTCGTAAAAATGCCGTAGTGCTTGCTCATGATGCGGAATCGCTCTTTCAACCCTTGCTTGCGGCGCGAGGCCGATACTCCACCTTCGAGAAACTTTGAAACATAGCAACGCGCGTTAACTATTCGCTTTGACTTGCGAAGCATGCGAATGGTCCAATCAATGTCGCCACTGATTTTGTAATGTAAATCGAATGGTTCGGCCAGCTCCCTGCGCACAAAAATAGACTGATGCGACACGCACATACCACGCTGCAGACTTTTCCAAGTCAGAACAGCAGGCGGTTTTAATCTGCGGTCACCAAGTACATTGCCCTTCTCATCCACTACAGCTGTTTCTCCATAAATAAAATCGACATCTTCATTTCCCACAATCGCCTTGTGCAATACGTTTTCATCGTAAAACTCATCACCGGCATTCATGAAAATGATAAATACTCCTCTTGCGTGATTCAACCCTTTATTCATCGCATCATAAATGCCGCTATCGCGTTCTGAATATACGCGCCTCGTGGGTGAGGCATATCGTTCAACCACCTTCAGTGTCCCATCCGTTGATGCGCCGTCTATGATAATGTGCTCGAATGACTGCAGGGTCTGTTTTTGAACGCTGAATATCGTTCGCTCAATGAGCGACTCAGCATTGTAAACAACAGTAATGATGGAGCACAGTGGGGCTTCGGTCATAAGGCATGCCCTTGCGAAAAACAAACGGGCTCTGCAATATTAATCACACATCCCGAATACCTTTGCGACAATGTCGTCCTCCGCCTCCGTTCATAAGAGAATTGCCTCCGCTGGATTCAATACCCTGAATACAGTTATCTCGCTTTTGAAGATTGCCATTATGAGCAAAAAGGCACCGAATCTCCCGCGCGCAAATCACGACAAATGCATCGTGCTGGGCAACGGTCCTTCACTGCGCACATTAATCGATGCGCATGCTGACTATTTCACGAATTGTTCACTCATCGCTGTAAATGGTTTTGCACTTTCAGCCGATTATCAAGTATTGAAGCCGAGATATTACGTGCTTCTCGACCCTGGGATATGGCTTGCGGATAGCCCTTGGATAGACGCAATGCTAAAAGCCATTGCCGACAATACTTCCTGGGAATTGCATCTTATGATTCCGCATCAAGCCAAAGGAAGTAAAAGAATTCAGCTATTGCAACAGAATGACCACATCAACATGCATTATCTGAATTATGTGGTTTACAAAGGATGGAATGGGCCCGGGTATTTTTTCATGAAGAAAAATATGGCCATGCCCCAGTGTCAGAATGTACTGGTTGCCGCATTATTCCAAGCCATCAACCTGGGCTACAAGGAAATTGAGTTGGCCGGTGCCGATCATAATTGGCATGAATCGCTGGTGTTAAACGATGATAATGTTGTATGCGTGAAACATCTGCATTTCTACGATAATCAGGTACAGGTTACACACAAACCCTTCTATAAAACAGCAGCGACAGAGGAGACTTTCCGCATGGATGAAATCTTCCGCGCTTGGGCACTTGTTTTTCATGGCTACTGGCGAATGAAGGATTATGCATCACATTGCGGAGCGCACATTTCGAACATCAGCGACCCTACCTTCGTCGATGCATTTGAGCGTAAAAAAATAAGTTGAGAAATGGAAGTTCTCTTGAAAAACCCCATCACCATTTGGCTGCGCTGGCTGTGGCAGTGGACTTCTTTCAAAATACGCTTTTCAGGTAAGCACCTTCGCATGGAGTACCTCACGGAAATAAGCAACTGCCATTTCAGCGAATACAATACACTTTACAAATACAGCCGACTGCGCGATGTGCACATGGGGCGTTTCAGTTATGTGGGAAGGGAAACGCAAGTATATCATGCACGCATCGGGAGTTTCACCAGCATCGGCCCACAAGTGCTTATCGGTTTGGGAGAACATCCTGCTGATGGATTTGTTTCGACGCACCCCATGTTCTATTCCGACCGCGGACAATCGAATCCGGTAATAGTCGGCAAAACCTTGTTTGATGAAATGCCAATCACCAAAATAGGCAATGATGTATGGATTGGCGCTCGGGCTATTCTTCGCACAGGTGTAAAGATTGGTGACGGAGCCATCATCGCTGCAGGTGCTGTTGTTGTTAAAGATGTTGAGCCGTTTAGCATCGTTGGCGGTGTGCCTGCGAAGCATATCCGTTACCGGTTCTCGCCAGAAGAGATTGAGCGAATCCGCAGCAGTGAATGGTGGACCAAAGACCTGCAGTGGCTCAGGGAACATAGGCAAGCGATGACCCACATCGGTCGATTCAGCGCGAAGTAGTTACATTTGCCCTACACAGAAAATCTATCTTTCATGCTCGACCTCAATGGCAGGAGTGTACTCATCACCGGTGGCACCGGATCGCTTGGCACACACCTCACTAAAACCATATTGCAACGCTGGCCAGGCATCAAGCGACTGGTCATTTTCTCGCGCGATGAACAGAAACAGTTTCAGATGGCGCAGGATTTTCCGCACGCGAAACACAACGCCATCCGCTACTTCATAGGCGATGTCCGCGATTACGACCGACTGCGCAGGGCTATGAAAGGGATTGATGATGTAATTCACGCAGCAGCGATGAAACACGTTCCCATTGCGGAGTACAATCCGATGGAATGCGTAAAAACAAACGTACTGGGTGCTGAAAATGTCATAAACGCATGCCTCGATAGCGAAGTTCAGCGGGTGGTCGCACTCAGCACCGATAAAGCTGCTGCACCAATCAATCTTTATGGTGCCACCAAGCTTGTGAGCGACAAGCTTTTTGTTGCGGCAAACGGCATTAAAGGAAAGCAAAACTGTACATTCTCTGTTGTAAGGTACGGCAACGTCATGGGCAGTAACGGCTCAGTAATTCCATTTTTCATGAAGAAAAAGAATGATGGAATTCTGCCCATTACTGATATCAATATGACTCGCTTCAATATTACCCTCGACCAAGGTGTTGAAATGGTGCTTCATGCGTTGAACACTGCCTGGGGAGGCGAGATTTTCGTCCCGAAAATTCCTTCCTATCGCATCACCGATGTTGCTGAAGCTGTAGGACCCGGATGCAGGCACGAAATAGTGGGTATCAGACCAGGAGAAAAATTACACGAAGAGATGATTACGAGCTCAGACTCGCACACCACATATGACCTCGGAAAATACTATGCAATTTTGCCACAAGTTCCCTTTTTCAAACTTGAAGAATTTATTCGTCATTTCAACGCGGTAAAGGTAACGGAAGGGTTTCGATATAGCAGCGATACAAATGCAGAATGGGTTTCAGCATCAGAGTTGGAACAGCTTATTCAAACCAATATGACTCACTGAATGGCAACGAAAATTGAATTGAACGAATATTTCTCTTCGAGTAATAGATGGTCAAACAGATTGCTCGGATTAGAAGACTTTCAGAAGATCAGAGATATTGGACAAATTGAAAGAGAGTATAATCAAGATAAATATTTACGTCTGCTTGAATCGCAAGCTGCTGATCTAAAATCGTATCGCAAGCTCGAATTGGAACAAGCCGGATTATATGACGGTGCAGGAACCATCGTATTCAGCGAGGGAGATAACCTTTATGAAGAGGATGTTGATGTTGCAAGGGAAAAGTACTACGAGTTAATACGATCACGTGTAGGCCAACACAATCCTCGACTGATTTGTGAACTGGGCTGTGGGTATGGATATAACCTGACTCTTTTCAACCAAGACACCATTACCTATGGAGGCGAATATTCGGAGAATGCCGTTACCATTGCTCGAAAAGTAGGATTGGACGTTCATCCATTCAATTATTACAAATCATCCGATTATGATTTCCTCAAACCGGGGAGTACAATTTTCACAAGTCACTCTATAGAACAAATACCGGATGCCACTGTAATCATAGAAAGTCTCCGAGAGCGAAAACATCTTATCGACCGTGTCATTCATATAGAACCCACATTCGTCAAAGAAAGAACCAGCCTAATCGGGTTAATGAGAAATCGATATATCCAGTTGAATGATTACAACCACAATTTGATTGAGGTTCTTAGGAACGCGCAAGACATCGAACTGCTCGAGGTTTCCATTGACGTTTTCGGCTTCGTTCCCCTCAACTCATCGAATGTAGTAATCTGGCGATTCATCGACTGATGCTTTCCACGAACGTCTTAATAATCACCCAGGCTAGGATGTCGAGTACTCGACTTCCCGGCAAAATTCTGAAAGAAGCAGGTGGTAAAACCATGCTCGAATATCACATTACACGACTTTCGAAAATTCCTGCGAAACTGATTGTAGCCACAAGCAATACAAGTGCTGATGACGTAATTGAGTCATGGTGCATGTCGAGAAGTATTCCGGTATTCAGAGGAGAAGAGCTGGATGTGTTAGACCGATTTTACAACGCAAGTAAATTATATGGTGGTGAAATCATCGTTCGCGTCACTTCCGATTGTCCGCTAATTGATCCCTCCCTTATTATGCAGGGGCTCGAGATTTACCGGGCAGCAAATAACAATCGTTGCTATGTAAGCAACTGCTTCCCAAGAACCTTTTCGCGTGGTTTTGACTTTGAGATTTTTTCATCCGCCATGCTTGAAGAAGCACACGCAAAAGCAATTGATCCAAGTGATCGCGAGCATGTGACACCCTATTTCTGGAAAAACAGAAATGGGGAATTCGAAATCCGTAATCTTTCTCAAGAAATCGATCATTCACACTTCAGAATAACGCTTGATGAAGAAGATGATTTTAAATTGATAAAAACCCTCTTGGAAGATTATCGCGCAGCCGATATGAATTTTATGGAAATCGAACAACTCCTGAAATCACATCCGGAACTCAGCACTATCAACGCTCACATCGAACAAAAAAAGACATGAATACCTCGCCCGAAACGGTTTTCATTCGATGCGATGCAGGAACAAGTTTGGGTATGGGACACCTCGTGCGTTGCCTTTCGTTGGCGCACATGCTGAAGAAATATTTCAACATTCAGTTCATCGTTCAAGAAACCGAGGAAGCCGTATATGAGTGGATTCATCAAGAAGGATTTTCGTTTTTGACCATTAAACGCTGCGCTGAGATTTCGGAAGACTGCAATGAAACCGTGCGTCTCGTGAAGGAAGTATCAAATGGTTCATCTATCGTAGTGCTCGACGGCTACCATTTCAAAACAGAATATCAGCAGCACGTAAAAGAGCATAACCTCAGTGTTGTATGCATAGACGATTTGCATGAATGGCATCATGTAGCAGACGCAATTATCAATCATGCTCCGGGTATTTCACCTTCAGCATACAACACCGTAAAAAACACGCGATTGCTCCTGGGTACTTCATATGCATTGCTTCGTCCCGAGATATTGCAAGCCGCAAAAGGCAAGCGCGAAACAAAACCCGTACAATCCTTCCTTGTAAGTATGGGAGCAGCAGATAGTGATAACTGCACCCTCTTTTTCGCAGAACTCCTCATCGAAAACTTCTCATCGGCACATGTTCACTTGCTTGTTAGCTCGTTGAATCCGCATTTGGAAACCATACGCGCCTTTGCAACCTCTCATCCTGAGAATGTATCACTGCATATCAACCTGAATACAGCCGAACTCATCAGGCAGATTGAACAATGTGAAGTGGTGATCTGTCCGGCGAGTACTATTTCCCTGGAAGCTTGTGCCATTGGTTGCACCTTGGTCACAGGATACACTGCCGCCAATCAACTCGGTATTCTTGCCGGATTGACCCAATGCGAAGCTGCACTTTCCCTGGGATATTTTCAAACGCTCACAAAGCAGGCCGCACGTGAATCGATTGAGTCGTTGGTCATAAACAATAGCGCACGAGAACAACAACTGACTAACCAGCGATGCCTAATCGATGGTAAAAGTCCGTTGCGCATAGCACGAGCGTTTCTGGAGATACAGCGCAAGGCTAACTGCAGGCCAGCTATGGAAGAAGATGCAAAACAAATTTTTGAATGGGCCAATGATCCGGGAGTTCGCGCCAATTCATTTCAAAGCGATATCATACCTTGGGAAAACCACTTGGCGTGGTATCATCGGGCATTGAATTCCGAGCAAATTATTTTCCTCATGTATGAAGTCAATCATTTGCCTGCAGCACAGATAAGATTAACTAAAGAGGGATATACCGCAACCATCAGCTACTCGGTTGACTCCGCCTTTCGCGGCAAAGGCTTGGGCACATGGTTACTTCAGCACATCGCCCTGCATGTCAGACTGGAATACCCCGGTATTGAAATTTTGCAGGGTTGGGTAAAAACAAGCAATACTGCTTCCATACGCGCATTCCAGCGCGCAGGATTCATCCTATCCGAGGAACTGGATGACCGTGTTTTGTTTAAACTCAAGCTCGATTCATTGTAAGCAATCGGGGTTGACTACCTTAGCCACTCAGAATATAGTCCCATGTCTTTTCTTGCCTCATTGCAACGCCCTTATATAATCGCCGAAATGAGCGGCAATCATAATCAATCTCTCGAGCGCGCGCTCCAGATTGTTGATGCCGCTGCTCAATCGGGTGCGCACGCATTGAAGCTTCAAACGTACACCGCCGACACGATTACCATGCGCGGCGCCTACATCATTGACGACAAAAACTCTTTGTGGGCAGGTAGCGAATTATACGACTTATACCAACAAGCTTATACTCCATGGGAATGGCATCAACCGATTTTCGAACGTGCACGTTCCCTTGGTATGGACGCATTCTCCTCACCTTTCGATGAAACTGCAGTTGACTTTCTGGAAACGCTCAACTTTCCACTCTATAAAATTGCCTCATTCGAAAACACCCATCATCCATTACTGCGAAAAGTCGCACGCACCGGGAAGCCGGTTATCATGAGCACCGGCGTGGCCTCTTTTGAAGACATCGCAGAAAGCGTTGAAGTATTGAAATCGTCGGGATGCCGAGAAATAATCTTGCTGAAATGCACGAGTACCTATCCCGCATCTCCGGAAAATACCAACTTGCTTACCATCCCTCATATGCGCGAGCGCTGGCAATGTGAAATCGGTTTATCGGACCATACTATGGGCATCGGTGTTGCGCTTGCTGCCGTTGGCCTTGGAGTGCGCGTTATAGAGAAACACTTCACCCTGCGACGCTCTGAAGGTGGTGTGGACAGCGCTTTCAGCATGGAACCGCATGAGATGAAAGCACTGGTAGATGAATCGCTAAAGGCTTACCAAGCTCTCGGCATTGTGCAAACGGAGGTGCAGGCTATCGAAGAAAAGAGTTTACTATTCAAACGTTCGATTTATGCAGCACATGATATCGCCGCCGGTGAATTGCTTAATGAAAGCAACCTGAAGATTATTCGTCCCGCACTCGGACTTGCCCCAAAACATTGGGAAGCCGTTCAAGGGAAAAAAGCAAAGAATGCAATCAAAGCCGGTCAACCACTTTCATGGGACGCAATTGAATCATAATACTTGCCTGTGGGAATCATTATCAAACAAGCAATACGATCAACCATCTATTCCTACATAGG
This sequence comes from Flavobacteriales bacterium, assembly GCA_030831885.1. The sequence goes on along the minus strand of JAURKF010000196.1, from coordinate 314 downwards.
AGCTGCTCTGGGGTTTCTCACGGTTTGGTTTATGAATCGCTTGTGGTTGTCTCCCGAGCAAAATGGGCTTCTCAATGTTGTCATTTCCATTTCGCTCATCAGTAGTTCGCTAAGCAACCTTGGGATGGGCGGTGTTGTGCTGCGTATGTTTCCTCACTTTCGGGATCCGGGCAATCGACATGGCGGTTTTCTGTTTTATCCGCTTGCCTTTACAGCGGTGGGTTCTCTTCTTTTTTTAATACTCTATTGGATTTTCAAAGATGACTACATAGCGCGCAATGCGGGACAGTCGCCGTTGCTTGCCAACAATCTAT
>JAURKF010000195.1 GCA_030831885.1 Flavobacteriales bacterium | reverse complement strand
TTTGCAGCATTGAATGAGGGCGACACCACGTTCATACATACCGATATCAATACCGTTTCACTTGCGCATCGGTATCGGGTTGAAATCAATTCAAGTTCCGTTGAACTCGAAGCTACTTCAGCAATAGCTGCATCCTTGTTGCTTCAGCTTAATCCGGGCGACAACCAAATGACCCTCAACATGGGCGCATCGGTTCCCTGGACAAACTACGAATTCCATATTTACCGAAAGGATCCCGGAGCGACCGAATTTCTGCTTGTGGATACTGCTTATAATGCAATCTTCATCGACACCGGTTTAATAAACAATCAACTCTATTGCTACCGAGTGCTTGCATTGGGATCATATTACGCCGACGACGTTCCCGACCCACTATACAACTGGAGTCAAGAAGTATGCGCTCAACCCTACGATCAAACACCGCCATGCCCACCGGCGTTCACCATTGAGGACGACTGCATTGCTGCTATCAATCAGTTGAGCTGGACGAACACAATCGGGTGCGCCGATGACATTGAAGGCTATGCAATTTTTTATGCTCCCACACTCACTGACACACTCACATTGCTAACTACCCTATATGGAGCGCAAGACACATCCTTCATTTTTGAAGGAGATGTGTGGAATGACCCCTCTAGTATTGCAGGCTGCTATGCCATAACAGCTTTCGACTCATTAAACCTCTGGCCTGATGGTAATCTGTATCGAAACTTCAGCGATTTTTCCAATGTGGTGTGCATCGACAATTGCCCTGTATATACATTGCCCAATATTTTCTCGCCTAATGGCGATAATCTCAACGATGTATTCGAGCCCTTTCCTTATCGCTATGTTGACCGCATTCAACTCACTATATACAACCGATGGGGCGAAGCAGTTTTCACAACTGAAGATCCATCGATACAATGGAATGGAAAGCACAAGGATTCAGGAAAACTATGCAGCGATGGCGCTTATTACTTCGTCATTCAGGTCGATTTCATTCGATTGGTAGGAATTGAATCGAAATCATACAGCGGCAATATCCGACTCATAGCCGGCGAAGTTTCACCGCAAAATAATTAAATATGTTTTCAGGAATCATAGAAGCCACGGGCACTGTAGTGCGTATAGAACAGGAACAGTCGAATATCCACTTCACGCTGGAGGCTCCGTTTGTTCACGAGCTTGCCATCGACCAAAGTGTAGCTCACAACGGAGTGTGCCTTACGGTGGTTTCGATAGCGGAAAACACATACACGGTAACGGCTATTGCAGAAACCTTGCAGCGCACCGAACTTGGTGAATGGAAAATAGGCACGGTGGTGAATATCGAGCGTTGCCTGCGACTATCGGACCGAATCGACGGACACATGGTTCAAGGTCATGTCGATTCAACCGCTACATGCGAAGCCATTGAAGAGATGAACGGCTCATGGAAATTCACCTTTCAATACGAGCATCGTCCCGAATGGACAACAGTAGCGAAGGGGAGCATTTGTGTTAATGGTGTAAGCCTAACGGTAGTGGATTCTGAAAAAGGACTATTCTCGGTTTGTATCATACCCTACACCTATGAGCACACAGGGTTCAAATCCTTACAAAAAGGACAAAGGGTTAATCTGGAGTTCGACATTATTGGTAAATACGTCATGCGCTACATGACTATTAATAACTTATAACACACATGGCAATTGCCTCGGTTGAGGCAGTCTTACCTTCGCGGCACAATTAATTACGCATGATTTTCGCGCTTCAACTGCTACTCAGTTTATCATTGCTCATCATCTTGCATGAGGGCGGCCATTTCTTACCGGCCAAGCTTTTCAAAACGCGGGTAGAAAAGTTCTACCTATTCTTCGACCCTTACTTCTCAGTACTTAAAAAGAAGGTGGGTGATACCGAATATGGCATTGGTTGGCTGCCTCTTGGTGGCTACGTAAAAATTTCCGGTATGGTGGATGAGAGCATGGATAAGGAGCAAATGGCCAAACCCGCCGAGCCTTGGGAGTTTCGTTCTAAGCCCGCGTGGCAGCGACTTATTATCATGATTGGCGGAGTAGTGGTCAATGTGATTGTTGGAATTATGATCTACAGCATGATTCTTTTCAACTTCGGAAAAGAAGTTGTACCGGTCGATAATGCAATCTATGGTGTGCACTGCAATAATCTCATGTATCACTATGGATTCAAAGACGGTGATAAAATTGTAGCGATTGATGGGGTAAAACCCGAGAGTTTTCAGTCCATCAATAAGCAGATGATTCTGGATGATCCACGCCAGGTAACCGTTGACCGTGAAGGAGAGCAGCTCAACATTGCTCTTCCCGAAGATTTCGGTCAACTGCTGGTAGATAGTGGTATCAAGAGCGGCGCATTCAGTTTGCGCATCCCATTCGTAGTTGATTCTGTTATTCCTGATAAAGGCGCTTTCCAGGCAGGAATTCTCAAAGGCGACAGTATAATCGGCGTCAATGAGTTGAAGACTCCCTACTTTCAGGAAATTGCGCGTGAACTCAAGAATAATAAGAATTCGTCCGTAAATATTCATCTGGTACGCGATGGCAACTCATTATCGCTCCCGGTGACCGTCAGTGAGGAAGGGCTAATATCTGTAGCACCGAAGTCGGTAGAAAATTACATTTCCGTCGATACGGTCCATTTTAGTTTCTGGCAAGCTATTCCGGGCGGTTTTCGAGAAGCATGGGAAACCGTGACCGATTACACAAGTCAACTGCGATTCTTGTTCTCTAAAGAAGGAGCTAAACAGGTCGGTGGTTTCGTGACATTCGCCAAACTATTTCCCGACGAATGGAATTGGTGGATATTTTGGGAGCGCACCGCATTCATTTCTCTTGTGCTTGCATTCATGAACATTCTTCCTATTCCCGCCCTTGATGGAGGCCACGTTATGTTTCTGCTGTGGGAAATGATTACAGGAAAAGCTGTGAGTCAGAAGGTACTCGAACGATCGCAAATCATTGGAATGATTCTGCTTCTTGGTTTGATGCTATATGGCAATGGAATGGATATTTTCCGCATTATCTCGGGGTCATAGCCTCATGCACCTTGGATCACGCAGGCTCTTGGCTTGCCTGTGTTTCCTAGCGCCTGCGTTTGCTTTTGCGCAGCAAGTTACTTGGAGCGAACCAATGCGCAACGAACGAGCAATCGAGCGAGTGCAGGCAATTGCACAAGCCGACACCGTGCTGCATGTAGTGGAAGAACGTGACAATCATTCCTTACGCCACGTCAGATACAACTGGAACACATTGCGTCAATTAGGCTTTTCGGACATCAACCCAACAGATGAGAGATCACAACCGGCCTATTTCTTTATTCTAAACGATACCCTGCATGTCATTTCCACGCGGTGGAACCGATTGGAGGACTGCACAGAAGTAATGGCCTCCCTTTTTGATGCTGAAGGGAAATCAATTGGTGCTGAACAACTAGTGCACAAGCGCAACGAGCCGGGAGAACCGCGAAGCAGCGGACTTCAGTGCAAGATTTCGCCTAGCGGCACACACATCCTACTTTTCTTCGACAGTGATTCAGAGCGCAAGCAATCGGATGGTATTCATTTCAAATGCTTCCGCAATAACTGGACATTATTCTGGGAAAAGAATCTTCGGCTACCTGCGAACAACGATATTTTGCAGGTTCATCATTTTTTGGCAGATGATGATGGAGGAGTGTACATGATGAGCGGACGCAAGCCTCTGAAAACCTCAACCGACTGGCAGCGGCCACAAGGAGGTCAGTACGTAGTGTTTTACTACAATTCCAAGCTTAATAAACTCAAGCAATATGACATCAGCCTCAAAGACAAGCAAGTCATTTCCGTGGACTTCGTGCTAGACGTGCACCAAAGCCTGGTGATTGCCGGATATTATTCTGATAATTTCCAAAACAAGGCAGCGGGTACATTGCTCTTCGCAATCCATCCCTTCGGAGGTCCTATTCGCACTGCTACATACACCCCATTTTCCGGTGACTTCTTAAAGGCAATGACCGGCAAGGAAAAAGAAGCGCCCGAGTATTTTTATCTTGACCATTTGTACATTTCACCAACCGGTGTAATTGTGCTAGCAGGAGAGCAATATTATACCAGCCGTTATATCTCTACTGATGCCATTACCGGGCAGCAAGTTGTGGAGTACCGTTACAATTTCGACGACATCATGGTATGCATGATGGATAGCAGCGCACGTCATATACATACGATTCGCATCCCCAAGAAACAGTTCACCTCGAATACAAACGACCCGAATTTCTCTTATGCGTTTGCGGCAAATAATGAGCTTATTGCCATTACATTCAATGACGATGAAGCAAACAATTTAGAAGAGAATTCTAAGAAACGGAAGGATACCCACCAATGGAACGGATCGAAGAACAGTGTAACCACCAGGGTGGAGCTAGATTATGGTGGCGTGATGAAAAGGCACACAATCGTTCATAACAGCAGTGAGCGGCTGCTATTCAATCCATTAATGCAGCCCACTGCGAATGCCGGAGCCGCTTCTGCCGCTTGGGCTATTGATCTGCTGGGATTCGAGGACAAACGCACCTATAAGTTTTGCAGAATCCGTTGATGTGTTTTCAGCTCATACGTATTATATTCGCACCCCCAATAATCGAATTGGGTGCTATGCCTAGGTGGCGGAACTGGTAGACGCGCACGACTCAAAATCGTGTGTCTTCGGGCGTGTGGGTTCGATTCCCACCCTGGGTACAAAAAAAGAAAATGCCGCAAAGGCAGATCATTAACCAAAAAACCGTTTACACATCAACCACCGGAATTCCGGTGGTTTTTGTTTTAAACGAGCTATGCAGTAATTTGCTGCCGCAATTAGAAAAAATCGTCATGGCGAAAATTCCAATAGGGTCATTCAAAAGCAGCGCTTCAAAATCAAACGCTAACTCAGGTAAACTGAAATTTCCTTTTGAAAAGAAAAACTATCAGCTACTGCTCATAGGTGTTGGTACAATTCTGCTGGGATATATGCTCATGATGGGCGGTGGAAGTGCCGATCCGAACGTATTCGATCCATCTATCTTTTCCTTCCAGCGCATCACACTTGCCCCAATAGTTGTACTTGTGGGCTATGCCTTAATTGGGTACGCCATCATGTACAAACCCAAGAAAAAGACCGAAGCATAATTTCTGCGCGTGTCTATTATTCAAGCCATCATTATTGCCATCATCGAAGGAATTACGGAATTCCTTCCGGTGAGCAGCACAGGACACATGATTATTACGCAGCACCTATTGGGTGTTGGTGATGACCCGTTCGTAAAAGCATTTATTGTAAATATTCAGTTTGGTGCTATTCTGAGCGTGGTTGTCCTTTACTGGAAACGTTTTTTTCAAAATATCGACTTTTATTTCAAGTTGTTCGCGGCGTTTTTGCCTTCCGCTATTCTCGGAATCCTACTAAATGACCTAATTGACTCCCTACTCGAAAGCCCTCAAACAGTTGCCATCAGTCTATTGCTCGGGGGTGTTGTACTCGTATTCATCGATAAAATTCTCAACCCAAAAAAAGAAGTCCTACTCACATTCCCTAAAGCCTTTGTCATAGGCTTTGCTCAGTGTGTGAGTATGATTCCCGGTGTATCGCGCTCGGCAGCTACAATTATTGGCGGAATGACGCAGGGACTTACAAGAAAGCAAGCTGCGGAGTTTTCATTTTTTCTGGCGGTTCCTACTATGTTCGGTGCGTCCGCATTGAAACTTTATAAAGGGTTCAAAGAGTTCCCTGAGGTATTTCACGGCGACAACATCCTATTGCTGCTGATTGGAAATGCTGTTGCTTTCATTGTTGCAATGCTGGCAATTCGTTTTTTCGTGCAGTTTCTAACTAAACACGGATTTAGGGTATTTGGGTGGTATCGTATCATCCTTGGAGGCGTATTGCTAATCTTGTTGGCGCTTGGAGTAAATCTTCAGATTCTATAAGCAATCGGCCGTGAGCATTACCTTTCGCTCGTGAAACTTTCTGCCGTCATCATTACCCTCAACGAAGAGCGCAACTTGCAGCGCTGCCTTGACTCGCTGCGTGATGTGGCAGATGAGATTATAGTGGTCGACTCCTTCTCGACCGACGGCACTCGTAACATAGCAGAAGCAGCAGGAGCTCGCTTCATCGAACATCGCTTTGAAGGGCACATTCAACAAAAAAATTTCGCTCTTTCATGCGCACATCACGAATGGATTCTTTCGCTCGATGCCGACGAAGCACTCGATGAAACATTGCGCAAATCGATTTCCAACACAAAGGAAAGCGGCCATGCGAAAGGATATTCCATGAACAGACTTACCAACTACTGCGGCCATTGGGTGCGACACTGCGGATGGTACCCTGATACAAAAGTTCGACTTATTCGCAACGGGGCCGGATCCTGGACAGGAGTAAACCCTCATGATCGCCTCGATTTACTGGACAACTCACTTCCCATGCATCTCAATGGAGATATTCTTCATTACTCCTATTACACTCTTGAAGACCATTACAAGCAAATCGAGTACTTTGGCGACATTGCTGCGCGTGAATTATTTGCGCAAGGAAAAAAAATCTCACCGTTGATGATTTACACCAAGGTAGTCGCACAATTTGTAAAGAGTTTTATTCTGAAACTAGGCTTTCTCGATGGTTGGACCGGTTGGACCATCTCTCGCATGTCAGCCTATGCAACCTGGCGCAAATACATCAAACTCCAAAACCTGCACCATCACGCATGAACACACCTTCACGCATCATTATTTCACGTGCCGACAGCATTGGCGATGTAATACTCACGCTTCCCATGTGTGGTTGGATTAAAAAACATCTTCCCCAATGCACGGTCATGTTCTTAGGTCGCACCTACACACGTGCAATTGCCGAAGCATGCGAGCATATTGATGAGTTCATCGACTGGGATGAAATTGATGGAGAAAGTCCGGGCGAACAACTGGATGTCATTCGTTCATACGCCGCCGATTGCATCATACATGTATTTCCGCGCAAGGAAATTTCATGGCTTGCCAAGCATGCAGGTATCGGAATGCGCATTGCCAGCGGTCACCGATTGCATGCACTTACCAAAAGCAACAAGCTCGTTTTTTTCACCCGAAAGAATTCCAATCTGCACGAATCGCAACTCAATTTTAAGCTTCTAAAACCACTGGGAATACCTGACTTCATTGAGTTGCGCGAAGTGCCTACATACTACGGATTAGATGCAGGAAATACAGAATCCACCGAAATTCAATCCATACTTTCAGTCGTAAACGGTAGGCGCATCATTATTCTGCATCCGCTGTCTAAAGGCAGCGCCGTTGAGTGGCCTATGGATCGCTTTCGTGCGTTGACTACCTTGTTGTCGCCCGACAAGTATGCAATCTTTATTTCAGGCACTACCGAAGAAGGCGAACGAATAAAAGAGCATGGTGGAATAAATGGTGAGCACGTGTATGACGTGACCGGAAAATTCGATTTGGCGGGGCTCATTGCATTTATCAATCACTGCGATTTGCTTGTAGCTGCCAGCACCGGTCCATTGCATATCGCAGCTGCACTTGGAAAAGGAGTAATAGGCTTGTACTCGCCTAAGCGACCCATTCATCCCGGTCGTTGGAGTCCTGTTGGAACAAACGCACATTTCATTTGCGCTCCTGAGCATCCGAAAGAGGGCGCTTCTCTTTCGATTTCGGCCGACGAAGTTCTGCAAGTGATACAGCGCGTTTTGAAGTAAATAGCGTGTAGAAAAACGCAACGAACATCACACCCGCTTGCGATTCGAGCGTGTCTTCTGTAATACATGAAAGAGCAGACAGCACTACAATCATTACAACCAGCGGATTGCGGATGTGGCCCGAAAACAAGGGCCAACAGATAATCAACACAAATGCAAAGAATCCGAATACACCATAGGTAATCCACATGGTGAGATATTGATTGTGCGCACGTAGTCTGTATTGCTCACTCAAGGGTGAATTTGTTTCTATGTAAGCGTCACGAAATGCCACTTTCACATCGCCTGTCCCAACACCTGTCCAGCAATTGTTGCGAATAATCCACCAAGCTGTTTTCCAAAACTCGAGACGTTGAGTGACACTGTGGCCATCGGGGTCACCTCCTGCGCGATAATTCGACCATTCAAAAAAGATTCGATGCAATCTTTTTTGCAGCCCATGTATTTCTCCATCGGTAGCAGTCGGAACACCTGCTTCAATTGCCAATACATCCTCGTCCGATAAAGACGAAACACCGATGGAGTCTTTATGCAGACCTTTCGAAGCCAAATAGCGAATGAGCGTACCTTTCAGCACATGTCCTCTTCCATCGAGGCTATCCGGATGAACGGTGCTGCGTTCATTCCATGCATCATACAATTCACCCCACGCTACATGGGTCATTACATAGTGCCCCTCTTCTATCAACGGAAATTCCGGATGATGCTCATACGGTTCGCCCAATTGCGTTGATTTTTCAAGCATCGCCCAATCGCATGGTACTACAGAAAAGTAGTTGCGGTAGGAGGAGTACACATACGATAAGCAAACTGCAATAATGCTTAGTGTGAGTCCTCCTGCAAGCCATCGCAAACGATTGTTTTTCGCCAGAATCACAGAGCGTATTCCCAACCAGAAAAGCAAAGCACCAATACCAATAGCTCCGGTAATACTTCCTATGATGTAAATGAAATAAAGGCAAGGCAAAGCACAGAGTAGAATCAATAGTCTTCCCTGCGCAGTTCCATGAGCAAAGCGAACCAATAAACCGAGCGCGAGCGCAATGAGCAATGAGAATCGAACGTGTGAAATGAAGACCGAAATCTTTCGAATATCGCGATCGATTTCGGGCGATCCCAACCAATACACTTGCAGACACCACACTACAGCAACAACCACAGCGAGAATAAATAGTCCGACAAGCGCACGAAACTCTCCCTGTGTTATGGGGTTGGTGAATGAAATAATTACGGGTAAGACAAGCAATGGCAGTTTCATGCGTAAATCCCACATCGCATAATCAAACTGCGTGGTCCAGAGAAGTCCGAGCAGCGGCAGCAGAAACAATCCGGTGAGTGCTACAGCCGACGTGTTGCCAGTAAACTGTCTAATGCGATTAACCAGCGGTTGCTTGCGGGCGACATCAGTTGCTGCCTGAAGCACCAGTACACCGGCAAGCCAGAACATACCGAACGACATCATGAAATTGCTAAATGGCAAAGCAACCATAATGATGGCCAGCCCTGTAAAATGCAGGTAACGTATCAGATTATTCCAGGTGGATGCACTCATAACAACTGACCGCTGCTGCTGTATATTGAGCAGCACGGCAGAACATGGATCATTTCTTTAATTCTACCGGTGCGAGCAGTTGGTTGTATCGGGAAGCAAATACTTCCAGCGATTTTTTAATACACGGATCCTCAGGAAGCGCGTTCTTCGAGCGGCCTGCCTGATAATAGTATCGCCCTACTATTTCATTTTCGAGGAATTCTTTAATCTGTGATTTGAACTTGAGCAAATCGCTTTCGCGCTTCGGTTCAATTTTGGCGAAGAGTTCATCGAACTGTTTTTCGGAGCCCTCATAGTACTTTTCATCTTTCGCAGTTTTCTTCAGTTGTTCAAACAATTTCTCACTGTGCGTATCGTAATGGAAATCCTTCCCCTTTGCAAATTCCACAAACTGGCCGTATTCAGCATCTGTCAAGTGGAATACATCGGCTGAGTCGATGGAGGCGTGTGTGCGATGGTATTCGGTAGCCCAATGAAAAATCACCCAATTCTCAATGAGTGAATTCAAGATGTGCGCAGCATCCTCGTCTTTCACCTCAACATCAGGGCTGATGCCGCGCCCGTCGGTTACGGGCCTTCCGCCTTTTGTTCTGAAGTATCGTATCAGCGAATCAGCCTTGGCTGTGACTTCGCCGGTACTTTCATCCCGATGTGAATAATCCAGTCGCTGAATACAACGCCCACTGGGCGTGTAGTATTTAGCAACTGTCAACTTCATCTTCGTGTTGTAGGCCAGGTCTTTAGTCTGTTGAACTAACCCTTTACCGTACGACTCTGCGCCGACTACAACAGCACGATCGAGATCCTGCAGACTTCCACTCACAATTTCAGATGCTGAAGCCGACATGCCATCCACAAGCACAACGATAGGAATTTGAGTATCTATCGGTTCGCTCGTGGCCGAATAGGTCTTATTCCATTCCTCAATCTTTCCTTTCGTTTTTACTATCTCCGTCCCCTTTGGTACGAAGTAGTTCACAATCGTAATAGCCTCTCGCAACAAGCCTCCGCCATTTCCTCGCAAGTCAAGAATGAGCTTATTCATATTGCGCTTTTTAAGCGCTAAAAAAGCACTCTTCACTTCCGATCCTGCTGATTGGGTGAATCCTGTAAGCTGAATGTACCCGGTTGATGAATCGGAAAGCAAAGCGAAATAAGGAACATCCTTTATTTTAATTTCTTCTCGTTTTATCTTGATTGCGCGTGGTTGGGATTCGCCCGGGCGTTGGATAGTAAGCTCCACTTCACTACCCGGCTGACCCGTAAGCTGGTCCGAAACTTCATCGTGGCGTTTGCCTTCCACCGATTTACCGTCAATCTTCAGTACTACATCGCCTGCAAGCAATCCCGATTTCACAGCAGCATATCCTTCATATGGTTCTGTAATTGTGATTTTACCATCAATAGTGTTCACCAAAGTTCCTATACCACCATACTGCCCGGTTTGCATGAACATGGCCTCCTCGATTTTAGATTCGGGGTAATACACGGTGTAGGGGTCGAGCGATTTGAGCATCGCATCGATACCCGTTTTCATAAGAGCCCCCGGCTTGGTGCCATCAACATAATAGATGTTCAGTTCCTTGTAAACCGCTGTAAAAATTTCCATGTTCTTCGATATTTCGAAGAACTCATCCGAAAATGTTGCGGATAGTAAAGCCATCCCAAGCGCAGCGATAGCAAACGCTCGACGAAGACGCGATTGAAAAAAACGTTTTATCATTTGAGTAAGTTTGTCTTCCCCGGAGCTTTCGAAATTTCATCACAGAACCGAAGAATCAAGTCGTTCATCTTCCCGAAAACGTATGGGTAATTGGGAAGTTGTTTCCCCGTAAAAATAAAATGAAGAGCGTATTGTTGGGCGTGATGTTTCAGCGAACTATAAACAACATGTTTTTGCTTTCGGTAAGCCTCTCGCAATAAGCGTTTCACCCGGTTTCGGTCATGTGCACGCTTGAAGAGACGCTTGCTTGCACTAAACATAGCTTGAGCCGGAAAATCGACCGGTAACTCGCTTGGTAAATACACCAAAATAATCGCCGGCGATTTTATGGCAACACCTTTCTCGTGCAGCGTCTCAATAATCTTTCTTCTGGAAAGACGCTCATCCTTGCAAAGCGTATGTCGTACCCTGGTTAACTCCACTTCGCGAAGTTAAGGCCTGTGGCATTTGCCGAATCAAGTTCGTTCGCTTATTCTTGCAATGAACCAACAAACCATCACCATGCGAATTCTGCTTGCGCTCCTCGCATTTTTACCTATTATTCTTCACGCTCAACGATTTACTCTTGACGCACAAATTTCAGATTCAGCAAATGGAGAAAATCTGATTGGTGTCGTTGTTAAAAATAGTGCCACCGGAAGTGGAGCTGTTACTGACCTGAATGGTCATTTCGAACTTAGTGTTGCTGTTGGAGACACCCTTGAATGTGCACTTCTCGGATATCGAACGCTGCGCTATGGTGTGCGGTCAGCCGATCAATCCGTTGCCATTCAACTCAAAATGACGTCAACCGAAAACGAGTTCAATGTAATTGTTGTTTCCGCCGGAAAATTTGAACAGTCGGTAAGTGAAGTAACCGTGAGCATGGAAGTCCTTACACCCCAGCTTCTTCATGACAAGAACGTGGTGTCGGCCGATGAAGCGCTTCAACAAACTCCGGGAGTAAGCATTGTGGACAAAGAACCTCAAATACGCAGTGGCAGCGGCTATTCATTCGGTGCCGGAAGTCGAGTACAAATTTTGGTTGACGATTTACCCACGCTTAGCGGCGATGCCGGACGACCCGCGTGGGATTATCTGCCCATTGAAAACGTATCACAAGTTGAAGTAATTAAAGGTGCAAGCAGCGTATTGTATGGTAGTGCTGCCCTCAGTGGGGTAATCAATCTGCGCACCGCTGCTCCGGCCGATACAGCACGAACCGTAGTAACTGCTTATCACGGCGTTTTCAGCACACCTCAAAATACGAGTTCCGTTTACTGGAGCAGCTCTTTGCAACGAAGCGGCTTGAGTTTTCTGCACTTGCAAAAATTCGGACAGTTGGATGTAACTCTGGCTGCTAACCTAGTGGGCGACGATGGTCATCTAGGACCACAACGCGATACTGCAACGGGAGCTTTCGACAACAGCTATAACCCATTCACCGTCGACCGATACAATGCGAATTCACGCGCCCGCATGAATGCCAATCTGCGTTACAGATCAAAGAAAGTTACCGGGCTCAGTTTTGGACTCAACACCAATTGGAACACCAGTAACTCTCTCGCTACATTAGTTTGGGAAAACGCTGACTCGGCACTTTACGGTGCCTATGAAGGAAGCGCAACACGCACCATTCAATTGCTGGGAACTGTAGATCCATATGTGACCTATTTCACGCCAAGTGCGCAGAAGCACAGTTTACGCACACGCTGGCAATCACTCGACAACAATAACGATAATGAGCAGGGCAACTTCAGTGATCAGTATTATGGTGAATATCAGTACCAGCACCATTGGGGAGATAAAAGTCCGAATGCGCTCACAACAACCTTTGGTACCGTGGCCATGTATACGAAAGCTCGTGGTGAATTATTTACCGGTGGCAACGCTGATGGACGCAATACTGCGGAAAACTATGCCGCCTATCTACAAGCCGATAAGAAGTTTTTTGGCAAGTTGAATGTGTCGGCAGGTGTGCGTTACGAGTATTTCCGAATCAATACAGAAAGCGATGAAAAGCCAGTATTTCGCGCTGGAGCCAACTATGAATTGGGAAGAGCAACGTTCGTTCGCGCCTCATACGGCCAAGGATTTCGCTTTCCCAGTATTGCGGAGAAATTCATTGTTACAGGTGTAGGATCTATCAACATTTTCTCCAATCCTTCACTCGTTGCTGAGACTTCTGACAATGCAGAAATAGGCATCAAGCAAGGATTCAAGATTCGCAATTTCATGGGCTATGCAGATGTTGCCGTGTTTCAGCAGAACTACGAAAACTTTATTGAGTTCACGTTTGGTCAATGGAAAGATGTGCCTGCGGGAACTCCTATAACATCTTATTTCGATGAACTCGCCAAGACATTTGGATTCAAAAGCCTAAATACCGGTAAGGCGCGTATTCGCGGGGCAGAGTTTTCACTCATGGGAGCCGGAAACATTGGGCAGCACGAGTTTCAATTGCTGGCGGGCTATACCTACACCCAACCTATATCGCTTACTCCTGATTATAACTATTCGGTTCAGAATGCAGAAACCACAGTAGATGTAGATGTAACCTACCTTAATACAAGTAGCGACACTCAGGGCGGTATTCTGAAATACAGGTTGCAGCATTTAGTGCGAGGCGACATCTTCTGGAAACACAAAGAATTCAGTGCCGGACTGAGCGCGCGATACAACAGCCACATGCAAAACATTGACAAGGCCTTCACCGATTTGGAAGCTATTTCATTTGCCAACTTTCAACCCGGTCTCACACAGTGGCGGACAGATCACACTACCGGCGACTACGTTTTCGATTTACGCATAGGCTATGAAATCAAAGGCAAGCACCGCATAGCCATTGTGATAAACAATGCGCTCAATAGAGAATACGCTATTCGTCCACTCTCAATTGAAGAGCCACGTCTTAGTATGTTGCAGTACACCCTTACATTGTAGTATTGCAGTATGAACATTCTCGCCATCATACCGGCACGTTATGCCAGCACGCGTTTTCCGGGAAAACCACTCGCAGATATCGGCGGTAAATCCATGATTCAGCGTGTGGCCGAGCGCGTTCAGCTATGCAAAGTCATTTCAGAAGTGCTTGTGGCCACGGACGATGAGCGCATTTATACACATGTTACATCGCTTGGCGTGCGCTGCATCATGACGTCGCCCCATCATCCCAGTGGAACAGATCGCTGCCTGGAAGCCTATCAACTTTCCGGCATGCAGGCCGATGCGATTATCAATGTGCAAGGTGACGAGCCCTTTGTGGACATTTCGCAGTTGGAAACGCTTGCAGCATTGATTTCACAACCCAATGTATCAATCGCCACACTCGTCAAGAAGATAACGGACACTTCAACCCTGTTCGATCCTTCGAAAGTGAAAGTTGTAATGAATGCTCAGAAGCAGGCATTGTACTTCAGCCGTCAGGCGATTCCGTTTTTGCGTAATGCAGAATCACAGGCTTGGATTGAGCATCACACCTATTACAAACACCTGGGATTGTATGCATATAAAACCGAAACGCTTAGCGCAATTTGCGCTCTTCAGCCTTCGTTGCTTGAGATGGCAGAATCACTCGAACAATTGCGATGGCTTGAAAACGGATATTCAATTGACGTGGGTCTAACAGAAATTGAAACCCCTTCAGTTGACACACCGGAAGACTTAGAGCGTCTGCGCGATTTTATCTGAACGATATTCAAATTTCAACGTATCGTTCAATCAACTTTTGCAAATAATCCGGCGGAAAAGAAAAGCCGATGGCATTGTAAAAAGCAACCGTTTCATTCATTTCATAAAGAGCACAGCTGCCTTTATCGGTGTGGGTGCACACTGCCCTTTTTCCTAGCTTCTGTTCGAGCGTAGCCACGAGTTCAGGCACAGCGTGATTGACCGGATTTGCAAGTAAAAAAGTTTCGGCCGGTTTGTTGGTCGCCAAAAGCGCACGTGTAATTCGAACAACATCCTCAATGTCGACGAGATTCCGACAAGCATTCCTCCACAGCTCGAAAGAGGTTTCACTTCGAATGTTATCTACAAAAAACTTGAATACGGTATTTGGATTACCCGATTTTCCTACCACGTTGGTTACTCGAAGTATGAGGTGGCGTGGGCAATGCATTCGTATCAATTCCTCGCAACGTAATTTGTGTGACGCGTAGGGCTCTGTGTTAAGCTGAGGGTCTAGTACACTCGCTGTACTGAAGTACACCAATTTACTTTTCGGATTTTCCTGAATAACCCTTTTGAGAAGATTTGCCTCGCGCTCAAACTGAAGAGGATTGGTTTCTTTCGAATTGGAAACGCCGGATGCAAACACGAGTACATCATCCGACATCTGCACCTTTTCAAAAGCGTTTGCAATGAGTCCGCGTCCTACAATCATGCCCGGCTAACTATTCTTTGGTTTAAACGCCATTACCTTTAATCCTGTGAGCATGGTGCTTTCTCTGAAATCATCCGGCAAGCGATCCATCTTAAGCAGTTTCTTATAAATAGGCAGGATAAGGAAGGAAGCAAACCGCCGGAATCGCAAGGGAAGTGGTGCGCGTTTCACCCAAAGACCAAGCATTTGAGCCATGGCAGCATGCCAACCCCCGGTGGCCTTTATTACTACGTTTTCAAAGCCGGCTTCCTCCAACATACGTTTCAATGCAAAAGGAGTATATCGAAATTCATCGTGCGGAACCTCATGTAATGGCCACAAAAACGGAATCGTACAAAACAGAAATCCGCCCGGTTTAAGAACTCGAATAGACTCGGCCAAAACAGCACGAGGATCAGGACAATGCTCTAGCACTTCAGTAGCCATTGCGCAATCAAACCTGTTATCCTCAAAAGGCATCTTGGTGCCATCCCAAAAAAAATCAGGTTTTACGCGCGCGTCATACTCCAACGCCGTTTCTATATCAAGCCCAACATAAGCAGATAAATTCGAATTCGCCATTATATGATCTCGGTAAGGCATTTTGCCACAACCAATGTCAAGCAACGCACCGCTCATCTGTTTTGCAGCATCATCTACCGCTTGAAAGATTGATGTGCGGGCGAAGTAGATATCAAGGGTTTCGCGTTGCAGATTGACCCGGATAAAGCGATTCATAGGAATTCAAATATCTTGAAAAATCAGTGTGTTAAGGCTTTTTTTGAAAAATCCTTTTTAGCTTGTAAACGATAATCCTTGCCATCAACTTGATTGAAACAATATCCTTCAAAGAATCAAACCGATTGACTTCAGCCAATGGATTCTTCATATGATCCAAAGATTGCATTATTTTCTTCAGCACAACTTCCTTTTCTGCAGAATCCTGCAGCATGGATACTATGCAAATTTCAAGCTTTAATTTTTGTTTTCGCAGGTTAAATGAATCCAGCGTGGAGTATATGCCTGAACCCATGCGATAGATTCCCATGACCTCATCAATACGATGTATTTTTCCATACTCAGCAACCAAAATATGCATAAGGTAATCACCCGCAGGTGAATAGTTGAGTTCAATTGGATTCACTTTCCAGCCATTTCGGAAGACGACCGAGTTGGTATGCATAAAATTACTTTGCTCGAGCAAATCGATTTTAGTCACAGGATATTTTTCAATCCTGTTATAACGTTCTTCAAGTGGATCCGGCAACAACTCATCATCCTGCAGCACCATGGACTTGTGAAAACAAAGAGCATAATCCGAATGAGTTTCCAGGAAGTCAACTTGCTTTTGCAGCTTTAACGGATCAGTCCAGTAATCATCCCCTTCACAAAGAGCAATATATTTTCCACGCGCTCGAGGAAAGTTAAACTTCGCCATCATGCCACGCACACCCTGTTGGTATTGATTTTCACTTTGGATTAGAGGGAAAATAACATCCGGGTACTTATGCGCATATTCTTCAATAATCGCGCGGGTATTATCCGTTGACGCATCGTCATGTATGAGTACCTCAAATTGAAAATTGGTTTTCTGCATTAGAAAACCATCAAGACACTTTCGAATAAACTGACCGTGGTTGTAGGTCAAGCAAGATATACTAACGAGCGGTGTATTATTCATACTCCTACTCAGGATTTAATGCGAGCAGGTATCCCTATATAGGTGGAGTCGGCTAAGCAGTCTTTGTTAACGAAACTCATTGCGCCGATAATCACATTATCGGCTATTTTGATTCCGTATTGTAAAACCGCGTTTGTTCCTATGAAACAGTTGGCTCCAATCTTTGCACCACCGACCTGACTTCCGCTTGTATTTAGGTTATTGGTCATAACTCGGGGACATATGTATGTGTTATCTCCTACTTCAACTCCACGGGCTAAAATTGTATCATAACGAAGTGTCACGTTATCACCCACAATCACATTTCCTGAAGAAGACACCTTCGAGTCAACATAACACTTTTTCCCGATAACCGTATTTGCCCTGAGTTCGACATAATTCATCAGCACTGTGTCGTCGCCAATAACGACATCCGATTTGAGATGACAGTAATTCCCTATGGTTACATTATCTCCGATGGTAACCCCATCTTCGATAATACAGAAATTGCCAATCTTCATGTTCTTTCCAATTTTGGCATTAGGAGAGATAACATTCATAGCTCGGTTTTTTTATAAGGTTTAGGCACTCCGGAAGGTTTGTCATTGTAGTTTTCTCTTTTCAACACCTTGGCGGGTACTCCTGCAATAGTAATATTTTTCTCTTTAAACGACTTGGTAACTACCGTTCCGGCACCAACTATACAACCCTCTTCGACTTCAACATTGGAGGATATAACGCAGGAGCTTCCAAGAAAAACACGATTGCCAATACGTGCATTACCTGCAAGGCTTACATTATTGGCGAAATGAACGCCATCACCGATAACAGATCCGTGTCCTATCATGGTACCATGGGCAATGACAGTTCCGTTTCCAATAATGGTATTCTCCGATAAAGATCCTCTCACGATGGAGATATTCGTTCCGATGATACACCCCTCTCCGATGATAACGCCGCCAAGTTGCGGCTGCATCACACGATGGCCGTCATCGTCCCATATCCAAGCCATTCCGCGAGCACCTATCACAGTGCCCGAATCGATCACCGTGTTTTTTTCAATTCGAACGTGATCCTTAATAACCACATGTGAAAACAAGCACACGTTCTCACCTATTTCAGCATCCTCAACACAACAATACGGACCGATATATGAAGAAGGATGTATTACGGCATTATCACTAATTACCGCTGTTTCATGAACCCCGGTTGGGCGTTTGGGTTCTAACAAGGAAGTAATTTTATAGTGCAGCAGCTGCGGATTTTTT
>JAURKF010000194.1 GCA_030831885.1 Flavobacteriales bacterium | reverse complement strand
AGCACATTGGCTTTGTCTACGCTGGTCACACGCTTGCTGCGCTTGCGGGCAGCTTCAAAGGCGACGCGGGCAATGCCATTGCCGAGAGCAATGAGAACAACAACGTGACGGTAATTCCCATCGTCATTGCCGCTGCCATTCAAGTCCATGAAGAGGCTGATTTTGCTTCATCAGAAAACCGAATTGAAAACTGTTCGGTAGAGATCTATCCCAATCCATCCTCTGGAATTCTTCAAGCTTACACCATCGATTTCGATTGGCACTCACTGCGTGTGCTGGCAAGCACCGGTGAAGAAGTGAAACTGCTTCATCGCACACCATTACAAATCGTCGAATTCATCGACCTGAATGAGCTGCCGGCAGGAAACTACTTGCTTCAATTCTGCAACGCAG
This sequence comes from Flavobacteriales bacterium, assembly GCA_030831885.1. The sequence continues at coordinate 2,357 of JAURKF010000194.1, read as the reverse complement.
AAACGTGCATCACACGTCGCATCGTGTTGGAGTGATTTTTTATTTGATAAGGCGCAGCGATTGACTGCCGGCATCCGTCAAGCATTCCAAGAAGTAAACCCCCGAAGGCAATTGGCTTACGTCCAATTGTGCCGTCTGTAACTCATTTGAAACTTGAATCGGCGTATACGTTTCAACGATTCGTCCGGTCGCATCCATTAGTCGGAATTGAATTTGGCCCGGCGTGATTAGAGCATAATTTACCTGCACCCAATCTTCCATCGGAACAGGACGTGCATTGATCAAAGCAACAGCACGAGCCTCTTCTACTGATGTAATTACCACCGTTTCGCACACGGTACTCGTACATGCAAAATCTACTTCGTCGAAATAAGTTGCACAAATCTCGAAGGCTCCTGAGTTGTTGTAGGCATGTGTTCCCGCAGAGGTTAAAAGCGGCAACGAACCATCACCCCAATCGATGTTGTAGGAAGGGAGATTGGCTCCGGTACCAATCGCCACCACCGAAATTTCACTGCCGTTCTGTGTTACATCCAATGTCACTTCACATCCTCCTGACGAGATACTGATGGTAACTGTTTCACAAACGTTGAGTTGACAAGCAATCGGGTTGCTCAAATCGGTGTAGGTTCCGCAGATTTCATACGTTCCTGCACCCGAATAATTATAAATAGCAGGCGTTCCGTAAGCACCCGGCGAACCATCGCCCCAGTCGAAAAAGAATTCCGGATCTGCAGCTCCTGCTGCCAATATTTCAAGCTCAACATCCAGACCATTCACCACCGGCACGAAATCAAAATAACAATCGCTTGCAAATGGATCGATGTTCACCTCCGTGCATGCACTGGTCTGACATCCGCTGTTGCCATCGACACCATAGTACACACACACATTGTAGATGTTGGTTATCGAGTACGTATGCTCTACAATCGGATTCGAATCAAAACTTCCGTCGCCCCAGTCGATGATGTACTCAGCGAGTGGTCCTCCATTACCGGTTATCGTGGCCGTGGCCGTTTGCACATCCACCGCTACCTCCAACGCTACCTCACAATCGCTTCCCTCTCCTGTTATCTCTATATTTTGGCATTCATACAACTCACAAGGCAAGGTTGGATCTGCATCAATCATCTGCACACACACAAGGTAGTTGCCAGGAGAAGCATAGGTATGCAAAGCAGCATCTCCAACCTCCGTTGGACTTCCATCTCCCCATTCAATCGTATAAATCGGAATGGACGTATTGCTGCTGAAAGCCTCCAGTGCCGCTACATTCCCGATGGTTTGAACCGTGAAATTCATACTGCATGAACCTCCTGTAATAATTACAGAATCGAACGAAGAGTAAAAGCAGTTCGGGTTATCCAAGTCTTGGTAGGTGTAGAACAAAACAAACTGTCCATCCGACGAATAACTATGCTGAAAAAAAGGTGTCGATGAAGTATCTACCGTCCCATCTCCCCAATCCAATATATACTGAGGGTTGGACGCCCCGGAGGCCACAAACTCGATTGTTAAATCAGATCCTATTCCACCAAAATTCAAATAAGCTTCGCACTGCGAAAAACCGGAAGAAACCAGTGTGAATAGAAGAAGGAAAGTAAAAATCGTTTTCATAGTCGATAGGGATGATGTTGTACAAACAAACTTAACAAGACTCGCTTTCGAACACATATAATTTCGACTAAAAACAAGAGGCTGCCCATTGGCAGCCCCATGTCACTAAACCTTTAACCAAAACCTACCCACTTGAATTGGGAGAGTCTTATACCATAAACCAATAGACAGTCCGAACGGTTCACGAAACCCAAAAAAAATTATTTTGCACCCCCAAATACCCCCCAATCTATGCGCGTGGTTATCCAGCGAGTAAGCCGTGCCTCGGTCAGTATCGACAAGGCCATTCATTCCTCCATTGGCAAAGGCCTCCTCATTCTGGTGGGCGTTGAAGACACCGATACGGAGCAAGACAGCGAGTGGCTGGCCCAGAAAATCGCATCCATGCGCATCTTTTCTGACCACGAGGACAAAATGAACCTCGACATCTGTCAGATAGATGGCGAAATCCTGGTGGTAAGTCAGTTCACCTTGCATGCCCAAACCAAGAAAGGCAACCGACCTTCCTTCATTCGCGCTGCGCGGCCGGAAAAGGCTATTCCCCTATATGAGCATTTTATTCTTCAACTGAAAAAGCTCCTCGGGAAGGATATCCAAACAGGCTCCTTCGGGGCTATGATGGAGGTTGAACTCATCAACGATGGGCCTGTAACCATCTGGATGGATACCGCCAACAAGGAATAATATGGCATACGATTCTGCGTCGAGAATTCGACGAGTGAGATTCATTCACCATCCGT
>JAURKF010000193.1 GCA_030831885.1 Flavobacteriales bacterium | reverse complement strand
GGATTATTGTTTGGAGGTTCTAGCCTTGTATGTCTAGTTCTAAGTTTAGGGATTTGTCAGCAGGAAGTAAGTCACTTATCTTAATTGAGCAAGTTTTGTTTGCATGTGCACTTTTTTTAGCCGTATATGTTAATAACGTGTTCAGTGTGACAAGCACACAAGAAATGCCAAATAGTTTTTTCCTGGATTGAATTCTTCCCAATGATGCTGAGTTTTTGCCAGAATGTGAAATTCGAATATTGCCCGTTCTCTATAACGGGCTATGCCCATTTGATATAGTCGGGTTCGGCTCAGTGTGCTGCCCTTTGCGTAAATCCAAGCGTTTGGATTGCGCACGGTGAACATAATTACCGCCGAAACAATCGTGGCCAATACAATCTCATGATCTCCATTGTTGGATCTGCTGCGGTCATCCATTTCGCCGTTTGTAGGATTCAAATCACCGAAACTCAAGTTATAAATGTTGGGAGTTTCTGTGAGATGAAACTGAATGATTTTGGCAATCGTTCCTTGTGGACCGTGACTGAAAAACTCGAAGGTTGTTGCTTCAGCATTCGCACTTAACGGATAGGAAGAAAGTTTCATGTTTTGCGCATCCCCATTAAAAGGGACCGACAAAACTCATAGACCTCGACGATATAAAAAACCAATAAAATATTCTTGTTATGCCACAGAAATTGATAAGTGACGAATGACTAGTGACTAATGAGAGCGGCGTGCACATTAGTCACTGGTCACTACTCATTACAAGAACCCCAACTCCAACTGCGCCGCCTCACTCATCATGCTCTTGTCCCACGAAGGGTCCCAGGTGATTTCGACTTTGGCGGATGCAACGCCTTCTACGGAGGCTACTTTTTGTTCTACTTCGGGGGGAAGTGTTTCGGCTACGGGACACGATGGCGAAGTGAGCGTCATCAAGATGGTAACAGATGCATCGTCATCAATACCGATGTTGTATATCAACCCGAGTTCGTAGATATCGACCGGAATCTCCGGATCGAAGATGGTCTTGAGCATCTCGATAATCTTTCCCTCCAGTGCGTTGCGTTGTTCGATGTCCATAGGTCGGTGCAAATGTCGGTTAAGAATTGGCCATGTATGCCAGGCCGTAGGTTTTCATTTGTTTTATCATGCTCGCCAATCCGTTGCTGCGGGTAGGGGAGAGGTGTTCACTCAAGCCAATCTCCTTGATAAAATGCAAATCGGCTTGGGCAATGTCGGCGGGCTTTTCGCCGTCGAGCACACGCACTATCAGGGCTACCAATCCTTTCGTGATAATCGCGTCACTATCGGCGGTGAAGCGCAAGGTGCCGTCTTCGTTGCGTTCGGCATGCAGCCACACACGCGATTGGCAACCGCGAATCAATAGGTCATCGGTTTTTTGAAATTCTTCTATCAACGGAAGGTCGCGTCCGAGTTCGATGATGTGCTCATACTTCTGCATCCAGTCGTCGAACGCGCTGAACTCTTCAATTATTTCTTGTTGCTTGCTTTCGATGCTCACGCGAGTAGTGTTATGGATTTTTTCAATGCGGCCACAAAGATGTCAATTTCTTCCGTGGTGTTGTAAAGTGCAAACGATGCGCGAACGGTTCCGGGCACACCGTAGAAATTCCACAACGGCTCGGTGCAGTGATGCCCCGTGCGAACTGCTATGCCTTGTTGGTCGAGCAAAGTGCCTAGGTCGAACGGATGGATGTTACCGACGTTGAAGGAAATGACTTCAGCCTTATGCTTGCCGCGAGCGAAGTCGAGCGGAGCTGTTCCAAAAATCCGTAGGCCATCTATTTCTTGCAACAGCGAAGTGGCATGTTGCAACAGCGTGTGTTTGTGAGTTGCTACGGCATCGCTATTCAACGTCTGCAAAAAATCGAGCGCAGCACCAAAGCCAATCACACCGGCGATGTGTGGCGTGCCTGCTTCAAACTTGTGTGGCAGTTCGTTGTAGGTAGTTTTTTCAAAGGAAACACTTTTGATCATCTCTCCGCCGCCACGCCACGGTGGCATAACTTCTAAAAGTTCGCGTTTACCATACAACACACCCACGCCTGTGGGACCGTATAATTTATGTGCGCTGAAGCAATAGAAATCGCAATCGATTGCTTGAACATCGACGGGCATGTGCGCCACGGATTGCGCACCATCGATGAGCACTTTCGCACCTGCGGCATGTGCTTTTGCGATGAGTGTCTCGATGGGGTTGATAGTTCCTAACGCATTGGAAACGTGGTTCACCGCAACGAATTTGGTGCGTTCAGTGACGAGCGTATTCAGCGCTTCAACTTGCCACGTTCCGTTTTCGTGAATCGGAATTACTTTGATTACAGCGCCTTTTTCTTCTGCAAGCATTTGCCACGGAACGATGTTGCTGTGATGCTCGAGCATGGAGAGCAGTATCTCGTCACCTGCTCCGATATTTTGTCTGCCCCAGGTTTGCGCCACCAAGTTGATGCCGTCGGTTGTTCCTGAGGTGAAAATGATTTCGGCAGTCTCGCGTGCATTTAAAAGCGCACGTGTTTTCTCGCGCGTTTGTTCGAAGTGCTCGGTAGAGATATTCGCCAAATGATGAGCACCGCGGTGAATGTTGGCGTTTGTTTCGCGGTAGTAGCGATCGATGCGCTCAATGACCGCTAATGGCTTTTGCGTGGTTGCTGCGTTGTCGAAATACACGAGTGGTTTTCCATGCACCTGCTGATGCAAAATGGGAAACTGTGTGCGTATGGCGTGGATATCGAGCATCAGGCAAAAAGCAATTCGCGTTGGGTGAGTTGATCGATGACGTACTCTCGCACAGCATCGTGGGTGATTTTGGAAATCACATCGCCGATGAATGCAGAAGTAAGAAGTCGACGCGCATTGGCTTCGCCCAAGCCGCGCGATTTCAAATAGAACAATGCTTCTTCGTCGAGCTGGCCCGTTGTAGTGCCGTGACTGCATTTCACATCATCGGCATAGATTTCCAACTCGGGTTTCGTGTTCATCGTTGCATCGTCGCTGAGCAAGATGTTGGCGCAGCTTTGAAATGCGTTGGTCTTCTGCGCGTCGATTTGCACATAGACCTTTCCGTTGAAAACGCCCGTACTCTGGTCGTTCAATACACCTTTGTACAGCTCGTTGCTATTGCAATGCGGCTTGCGGTGATCAACGCGTGTGTGATTGTCTACAAACTGCTTGCGGCGCGGCATATAGAAGCCGTTCAAATTGGCTTCGATGTTTTGACCATCGAGTTCAATGTTGAGGGCATTGCGCACCCAACCACCATCGATGGTGAGTGTGTTGATGGTGAAATTGCCGTTGGACGCAATGTGAACGTTGTCTTCGTTCATCAAAAAATTCGCATCCGATTCAAGTTGGATTTTATCCCAATGCACGTGCGCGTTTTCCTCCACTGTAATCTTGAGCGTGCGATTGGTGAAGGCTTTTATTTCACTCGTGCAAACAAATGATTCGACACAATGTATGTTGGCGCCGCTCATCGCAATGAGACGAATGTGGGGCTGCGCTAACAATTGCGCTTGTGTGCTCACGTGTATGATGTGAATCGCCTTTGTAGCGATAGTATTTTTCTCAACGAGTACATTGATGATGTCGGTACTTGCCGCATCTGCCATGGCTTGGAAGAAGTGCTCATACGTTTCGCGTTCAGATGACAAAACAGTTTCTTGCGAAACGTGGATGCCTTGTTCCGCAGGCATGCGAGAGCTAGCCGACGAGAATTTTCCATCTACAAACACGAGCGTGTATGCATCGAGTCCGTCGATTTCGTGTGCCTTGGAGTCAATGGTAGCAGCATCAGATGCAACTTTCCATTCTTCATTCGCAATGCGCGCCACGCGTGTGTACTTCCAGTCTTCGTCACGCGTTGTTGGGAAATCGAATTGCTCAATTGCAGCTGCAGCCTTCCCATTCGTGAATTCGTGGTTCACTAACGTTCGCATCCATTTTTCCTTGGCAGGACTTACAGTAGTCGTTTCCATGGCTTATGCGTTGGCTTCTGCTTCTTCTTTGATCCAGTCGTAACCGCGCTCTTCGAGTTCGAGGGCGAGTTCTTTCGTGCCGCTTTTCACGATGCGTCCTTTGTATAGCACGTGCACAAAATCAGGCACGATGTAGTCGAGCAAACGTTGGTAGTGTGTAATCACGATGAATGAACGCTCGGGCGAACGCAATGCATTCACACCGTTGGCCACGATGCGCAGTGCATCGATGTCGAGGCCGCTATCGGTTTCATCGAGAATACCCAGTGATGGCTCAAGCATCGCCATCTGGAAAATCTCGTTGCGCTTCTTTTCACCACCGCTGAATCCTTCGTTCACGGCGCGATTGGCAAGATGGTCTTGCAATTCAACCAAGGCAGCTTTCTCTTTCACCAGTTTCAAAAAGTCTTTCGCCGCAAGTGGCTCAAGTCCTTTGTGCTTGCGCATTTCGCCCACCGCTGCTTTCAGGAAGTTCATGTTGCTCACCCCGGGAATTTCTACCGGGTATTGAAACGCGAGGAACAGACCTTCGCGAGCACGCTCTTCAGCGGGCATCTCTAATAGGTCTTTCCCGTTGAATGTGACGCTGCCTCCGGTCACTTCGTAATCCTCTCGTCCTGCAAGCACCGATGCGAGCGTGCTCTTGCCGGATCCATTCGGGCCCATGATGGCGTGCACTTCGCCGG
>JAURKF010000192.1 GCA_030831885.1 Flavobacteriales bacterium | reverse complement strand
TTTCGATTTGAAGTAACGCAGGTTGTGCGCAAGTGCATTCAGATTAATCTCGAGCACGGTATCGTGTGTTTGCTGCTGGAAGGCAGAAACGATGCGCTCAAATCGGAAGTCGCGTGCTCCCTTGATGAGAATGGCGCGCTTCACATATTCGTCGGTAGTGAGTTGTGCTAAATATGATTCGGTGGATGAAAAGAATAGCGAATGCTCGGGATAGTAGGAGGCATGCTTCGCCATGGATGGCCCAATGCCGATGAATTGCGTAATTCCTTTTCCGCCGATGAGGCGAGCAATGCGCTTGTGCAACTCGTCATCGCTTAATCCGGTTTGAAACAGATCGGATAAGATGATGGTTTTCGCTTGCTGGCGTGCATGATGCGCCAAAAAATCGAGCGCTATTTCGAGCGAATGCAAATCGTTACTGTATGCATCGTTCACCAATGTGCAATCGTTCTCTCCTTCGAGCAATTGCAAACGCATTTCAAGTGGTGTGAGTCTGCCCAAACGCTGCTGAATCGTAGCAGGGGCCAACCCTAGATACAGCATCAAGGTGATGCACGTGATACAATTTTCTATCGATGCCTTATCTCGAAACGACAGCTGAAACTCGAGCGACACATCGTTCCACTTCAATTCGATAGTTGAACTTGTGGCTGTGCTTGCTCGCGTAGCATGCTCGGCCGAGGGCATACGCAAGATGGTTTTAGTTGCGAGCCATGGCTGAATAAGGGCTGCAATGTCACCGTCCTCAGGACAAATTACCACCGGACAGTGGGCAAACAAATTGAGCTTCTCTCCTATGAGCTGACGCTTGCTCAAAAAGTTCTCGCTGTGCGCCGAACCAATCGATGTGAAGATGCCGATGGTAGGCGCAATGATTTTTGCGAGCTCATCCATTTCACCCGGCATGGAAATACCGGCCTCAATAAGAGCTAGAGTATGAATGTTCTCCATGTTCCACACCGATAGTGGAACACCTATTTGCGAGTTATAACTCTTCGGGCTGCGCACGATGTTATAATCATCGCACAACAGCTGGTTCAACCATTCTTTTACGATGGTCTTTCCATTCGATCCTGTTATGCCCACAACCGGTATATCAAATTTTCGACGGTGCGCCGCGGCGACCTGTTGCAATGCCTTCACACTATTCTTCACCACCACCACATTGGCCTCGGGTACTATTGCCGAATCTGGTTGGTGCTCAGCAACGAAATTGCGCACTCCAGCGCGGTAAGCATCGTGAATGTAATTATGTCCATCGTTGCGATCACTCCGAATAGCAAAGAACAATCCGTCGCCGGCATGAGTAAGTTTTCGACTGTCGATGAGTAATCGCTCGATACTACAATTGCTGCCTTCCTGCACTAGTCGGCCGTCAGCGATTTTCGCAATATCATGAATAGAAAAGCTCATGCGTTTTCCTCTTTTCCATCGCGCTTGCGCTGCTCCATGGCTTGCGAGTAGGCCATGCGCGAGAGCGGAACGTACGACTCCTTTTCGCCCAGTTGCACCAGTGAATCACCGGGAACATGACGGTATGAATAGTTGGCCAGGTTTCCGGTTTGAACACATATCGCATGCACCTTCGTTACAAACTCAGCGATAGCAAGTAAATTCGGCATAGGACCGAACGGTCGACCCATATAATCCATGTCGAGACCAGCGATAATAACACGGATTCCCTGATTCGCCAGTTGATTGCACACTTCCGGCAAACCCGCATCGAAGAACTGAGCTTCATCAATACCGATTACCTCAACATCGCCTGTCAACAAGAGTAATTGGGAAGAATGGTCCACTACTGTGCTACGTATGGCAGTCTGATTATGACTAACAACATCCTCTTCGTGATATCGATTGTCCACACGCGGCTTGAAAATCTCGACCTTCATTTTGGCGAATTCGGCTCGACGCATGCGGCGTATGAGTTCTTCCGTTTTACCGGAGAACATCGAGCCGCAAATGACTTCAATCCAACCTTGACGGCGACCGCGATTATCGGTGTTTTCTAAAAACATCTGCCTGGAGCAACTTAGCGAGCGCAAAATAGCGACTGAAACGCATTGCAGCGATGTCTATTTTTTGCAAAAAAGGCATTTCTCATGTTCTTTTGTAGTCTATTTAAACGAATTCTATGGGACGCATATTTGAAACCCGAAAGCATAAGATGTTTGCGCGATACGACAAGATGGCAAAGGCCTTCACGCGCATCGGAAAGGACATTGTGATGGCTGTAAAAGCCGGCGGTCCCGACCCCAACAACAATCCGCGTTTGCGTCAAATAATGAACAATGCGCGTGGTTTGAATATGCCTAAGGACCGCGTGGAGTCTGCCATTAAGCGCGCCAGCGACAAAGACAATTCCAACTACGAAGAAATAGTATACGAAGGTTACGGACCTTACGGCGTGCCGATTTTGGTGGAAGCCGCGACCGATAACCCAACCCGCACGGTTGCCAATGTGCGCCTTTACTTCAACCGTTCAGGCGGTGCGTTGGGCACAAGCGGCTCATTGAGTTTCGTATTCGAGCGCAAAGGAGTTTTCCGACTCGACCCTGCCAACGTAGCGGACCCTGAAGAACTAG
>JAURKF010000191.1 GCA_030831885.1 Flavobacteriales bacterium | reverse complement strand
TGGTTATCCTATTTATTATGGGAACCCCGTAGAAAGTATTATTTATTTCAAGCGTCTAGCCAATCAGGTGAATCTTACCGAAAGCGAATGTCCTCGTTGCGGTAATGTAAACCCGGAACAAATCTTCAATATTATTGAAGCGAAGGTGGTGGACGAATACGGGCATGAGACCGAGCACAGAAGGGTAAGTCCGGCAGAATGGAACAACTTCTTCAACGTGATGATTTCAAATCACGAGGCAAGTCGTCACGTCCCAAACGAAATTCCCCAAAGCGCATCAAAACTACCGGGCGCATTTACTCAGCTTAAAGTATTCACTATTCGTGATATTCTGAGCAAAATTGCCAACAGGCAATACATGCTCATCAACTTTTTGGAGGCTCCTCTGCTTGCAGCCGTGTTATCGCTTTTCACCAAGTATTATCCGGTTGGGGAATCGTATTCGCTTTTTAAAAATCAAAATTTCCCGCAATTCCTTTTCATCGCGGTTGTAGTGGCCATCTTCCTGGGGCTAATGGTGAGCGCTGAGGAAATTATTAAAGACCAGAAAATCCTGAAACGAGAGCGCTATTTAAGTCTCAATAAAGGAAGTTACTTGGCTTCCAAGATGGTTATCTTGTTTTTCATCTCCCTAATTCAGAGCTTTACGTTTGTGCTCGTCGGAAACTTCATCCTAGAAGTAAAAGGAATGTTTCTGCCCTTTTGGCTCGTATTATTCAGTACCAGTTGTTTTGCCAATATTCTTGGCTTGAATATTTCGGCGAGTTTCAATAGCGCAAAAGTCATCTACATTATCATTCCTATTCTCATTATTCCGCAGCTACTTTTTAGCGGAGTTATTGTGCCCTTCGACCGACTCTATCCGCGAATCACTAATCAGGCTCAGGTGCCTTTCCTTGGCAATAGTATGGTAGCGCGTTGGGCTTTTGAGGCTCTCGCTGTGCACCAATTCAAGGAAAATGAATACGAGAGATTGTATTACAATTACGAGAAGGATATTCAATATTACCAGGCCAAAAAAGAGTGGTGCGATGAACTTATCCGCATCAATAATATGTCGGTTTCATTGGTTAAGAACAATAACAGGAATGCCGATCTAAGCGATAATATTCTGCTGCTGAAGAATGAAATCAATGAGGCGCGTGCGATTTTGCCACCGTTCGATATGAGTGACCTTTCTGCGATTGAGCCGACGAGCGTTACCTCGGAAGCTCTTACCCGTTACTCCGAAGAACTGGAAAAATCCATGAATCATTTCGCAGGGCTACAGGGTATCTCGGAAAACGCAAAGGCGGATTTTGAAAGCAGCATCGATGGCACAATAAAAATCAACGAATTAAAATTCGCTCACAAGAATGAGGATCTAGAGGACTATGTAGCGAAATCGCAGGATCAAGCGCATTTCGTTGCATACAAAAATCGACTTGTTCAGAAAACGGAACTGATTTATAAGGATCCGGATGGGTTCTTCAGTGCGCATTATTACGCTCCAACGAAAGTATTCTTCGGACAGCGGATTTCAACCCTATCGGCAAATGTGATATTCATTTGGCTGATGACAGCCGGACTAAGTGTACTTCTTGCGTTTGACGGCTTGCGAAAGTTCCTCCAGCTTTTCGGCCGAGGGGGGAAAAAGAAAAACGGTTAAAGGAAAATTACCCGTCGATTTCAATCATCTTAAACGGCACATTCACAATGGCCTCGTAGTCCTCTCCTGCTTCAAGCATATCCTCATCATCTTGCTCATAGAACCAGTGAATTGCTGTCTTACTGTTTACATTTTCCAGCTTGCGAAACAAATCAAGCATACACTTGCTACTAGCCGTGTTGAAATACTCCAACTGAACATGCATGATTGTTTCTGCCTGTGGATTGCGAGAGTAATTATCTACCCATTCCAATAGGGGCTTGTAGAAATCCAACGCATTTTCAGGTATGGAACGCCCCCGCATTTCCAATCGCCCGTCGGCGCTGAATTTTATAGAAGGAGTTTTGGATGAGCCAACCAAAGAAATATCGTCCATATAGAGAATTCGTTTGGTGCAAAAATGCGAAAAATTAGTCACTTGGCAATGCTTTTACTTGAAGTTTTTAAAAAGAACCACATACTTATATTCGCATCATGGGAAGGGAGAACATAAACGACAGTTCACACTGGTTTAGCTCGTGGTTCGATTCCCCCTACTACCCAATGCTCTATCATCATCGCAACGAAGAGGAAGCCCGCGAATTTATTCGCCGCTTGCATGAATTTCTTGAGCTGCCTCACGGAGCAGAAGTGTTAGATTTATGTTGTGGTTCGGGCCGACACTCTAGAACCCTTGGTCAACTCGGATACCGAGTTACCGGTATCGATCTTTCACCGTCGTCCATTGCTATCGCGAAAGAACTATCACAGCCGCCTCAACAGTATGAGGTTCAAGACATGAGAAGCTTCAAACTAAACAAGAGCTTTAGTGCTGTATTCAACCTTTTTACGAGCTTTGGCTATTTCACCGACCGAACCGATAACCTGCGCGTTTTGAAATGTATTGCAATGCACATCAAGCCTGAAGGATTGCTCGTAATTGATTATCTGAATGCTTATCCATTGCTTGATTTGAGTAAACAAGTAAACGAATATCAATTCGATGGTGTTTCTTTTCACACCAGCAAATTCCGGAGTGATGGTTTCATTGTAAAGGAAATCGAAGTTAAAGACGGCGATCGAGTTATTCACTTTCGCGAGCAGGTTCAGCTATTGCTCCCTTCTGATTTTTCCGTCTTGCTCGAAGAGGTAGGATTTGAGGTAGTTAATACGTTCGGTAATTATCTGCTCGAAGAATACTCTTCAGAAATTTCTGAACGCTGTATTATAATTGCACGCAAATCATGAATGATAATCCTCTTTTTTATGCGGCGGTGCTTTTTGCTGCTTCCATGACTGGATGGGGTATTTTCATGCTCACCCGCAAGCAGGCTAGCCGAGGCGTGAAAGTAATGTTATCGTTCAGTGCAGCTTATCTTCTGGGAATCACCCTCCTACATTTATTTCCGGAACTATATCAATCCGACGTGCCACATATCGGCTGGTTTGTGGTGGCTGGATTTCTATTGCAGGTTATACTCGATTTCTTTTCACATGGCGTTGAGCATGGTCATGCACATACACACCAGCATCAGGGAACTCGTTTCCTGGCAAGTGTAATGATTTCGCTTTGGATTCATGCATTTATAGAAGGAATGCCCTTTGGGGGCGTAGTGGAAATGCATGCGCACGACCATGGAGACCACATTCATGGAGCAGGACATGAAATGCATGACCACCGCATGTCTCTCCTATTGGGTATTTCACTCCATAAAGTAACTGAAGCATTGGTCTTTACTGCATTACTGGTAGGTATGGGAATGCGCATGGGAAAGATAATTGGCTGGATGATACTCTTCGCGCTAATGGCACCACTCGGCGCATTTGCGCATTATTTCATTGGTATTAGCGGAGTAGCCGATTTAGCCACTTTCACTCCAATGGTAACCGGTGTGCTCATTGGAATACTGCTTCATGTATCAACCATCATTCTCTTCGAAAGCGACGAAAGTCACAGCTTCAACTGGATGAAGTTTGTAGCTATTTTAATTGGGTTGGCCATGGCAGGTTTCGTTGCCTGATCAACTTTCTTATTCCCAGGTCACTTTCAACTCGAGCTGCTTGCCTTCACGCTCTACAATCATAGCAGTGGATTGCCCTTTCTCGAATTTGCCCAAGGCCTCCATATAACCATAGATGTCTTCTATTTCGAAGTCACCAAGTTTCATGATGGTATCGCCCTTTTGAAGGCCTGCTTTAAACCCGGGCTTGCCGTCTTTGCACCCATCAATACGAAGTCCTTTCCCTGAATAGAGGTAATCAGGCATCACGCCAAGGGTTACCTTAAAATCGGATGATGAGGGTGTTGCGTCCTTGGTTTTGGTAAATACCAATTTTTCTTCATTGTCCAGCGCAAGAATAACTTCTCTGATATAGCGTGTTACCGAAGCCATACCGGGCACATTAATCTTTCCATCGAAATCATCGGTTGGTTTATGGTAGTCTTCGTGCTGGCCTGTAAAGAAATGCAGGGCCGGAACATCACTCAAATAAAAACTGGTGTGGTCCGAAGCCCCCATGCCACTTTCACTGGTCACAACCGCAAGACTGTCAATCTCGATCCCTTCAATTACCGGCATCCAAGAAGGACTTGTGCCCACTCCATTGATCGCTAATGATCGCTCTTTGTTGAGACGTCCCACCATGTCCATATTAATCATATAATCCATTTCAGAGATGGGAATAGTAGGATTCTTGGTAAAGTGATTACTACCAAGCAGCCCCTTCTCCTCTCCACTGAAAGCGATAAATAAATAATTGTGCGACTTGGTACCTGCCGGCTTTTCTGACAGCCACGCGGCCAATTCGAGCATCACAGAAACACCACTGGCATTATCGTCGGCACCATTGTGAACTTCCGATGGACCAGTCCAAAGTGAATTCTCGTCACCCATGCCCAAGTGATCGTAGTGAGCACCTATAACAACGGTGGTTGAAGCGTCATTATCGATTAATGCTACGATGTTGGTTCCGTATATTTCCTTCACCAATGCCATTCCCAAAGAGGCTGTATCGCCATGATGATGAATCTGCCCTGCGCTATGAGGAACGAATGAAAAGCCTTGATAGAAAGAAGAATCCCCAAGCGGACGTAGTTTGAGTTTCTGAAAATGCTCCACGATATAGGCAGCTGCCTTTTGCTCACCTTCCGACCCGGTAGCACGCCCTTGCATTTCATCCGCCGCCAGCACTTTCACATGCGCGGCCAGACGCTTTTCCAATCCTTTGTCGACCTTCTGTGACCAACTAAAACCACTAATGGTTAGAAAAACGACTACAACAATCCTCTTCATGGACTTAACATTTTGTGCGAATGTAAAAAGATTGCCCGAAAACACTTATCAATCGACCCAATCAGCTACGAAAACATTGGTGTCACGGGTACGACCATTATGACGGTTGCTGCACCAAGAAACCTTTTTACCATCGGGCGAAAACATGAGGAACGAGTCAAATTGCGTGTCGTAGGTTATTTGTTCGAGGCCACTTCCGTCGATGTTCACCATGAAAATATTGAAGGGAAATCCGATTTTGCTTTTGTAATTGCTGCAAAACAATACGCGTTTTCCATCGGGATGGAAATAAGGGGCCCAATTGGCGTTGCCTAGTCGAGTGACCTGCTTTACATCACTGCCATCAACATTCGCAACGAAAATTTCCAAATTCGTTGGCTCCACCAAATCGCGCTGCAAAAGCTCTCTATATTTTTTAATATCATCGGGGGTTGAAGGTCGAGATGCACGCCAAACGATTTTACTGCCATCGGCCGAGAAGGCGGCACCACCATCGTAGCCAAGCGTATTGGTAATTTGCTTAAGACCGCTTCCATCGATATTCATAATCCATAAATCCAAATCGCCGGACCGCGTGCTAGTGAAAATTATCTTGTCGCCTTTCGGTGATACCGTTGCTTCGGCATCATAGCCGCGCTCGTTCGTGTATTGCTTAATTATTTTCCCATTCAAATCTGCCTGGAAAATATCGTATTCAGGATAAATAGGCCACACATACTTCCCGCTTTCTTTAATGGGAACAGGCGGACAGCTGTCCATGGCAAGATGAGTACTTGCGTAAAGAACCGATTTGTTGTCGGGCATAAAAAACGCGCAGGTCGTTCGTCCGTTACCGGTTGAATGAGTTTACGCTTCGAACTATCCGCTTCCAGTTTGGTGTCGAGAACAAAAATCTGATCGCAACCACGAGTCCAGTTCTTATTGTCGCTTTGAAAAATGAGCCTCTCCCCTTTTACATCCCAATATGCTTCAGCGTTATTACCTCCAAAGGTTAGCTGACGAACGTTCGTGAAATGCTTCTCTTCTTTATAGTGCACGGGCTCATCCGTTCCTTGAGCTTGAGCGAAAAGAGTCGAGCAAAGCAATGCAAAACTGCACACTAACCTGTTTTTCATGGCGCA
>JAURKF010000021.1 GCA_030831885.1 Flavobacteriales bacterium | reverse complement strand
TTTTTCAGCTTGAGAGGACGATATAGAGTGGCCGGATGCGTTCTTGAAATCGCCCCACAGCATGCTATGAGCCAAGACTAGATTGGGTTTTAGTTTTCCTTTGAACCAGTTGAACGAACGAAAGGCATGACGTATGTGAAAGGCCGCGTATCGCGAATGCATGAATTCATTGACACGCATGGTTTGGAAGGAACCCGGTGCAACGATGGTGAATTTTTCGTAGGTGCCTTCAGCGTTGTAAAGCAATGAAAGAGGCACATCATCGATGCATGATCCACCAGTAGCGGTAATGCTAAGCTTCCCTGCGGACAGGATGTTGAATGTTTTGTCTACGCGGGCATCGAATCGATTGTATTGATATTCTCCTCCGCCCAAACCGTAAAGTCCGGCCGTGTATTGAAAATGAAAAATGGGATATTGACCACTCAATCGAATTTCACGAGAACCGGTGCGCATCAGTTTTTCTCCAGGTGCGAAGCGAAGGGTTACTCCGGTTTCAGTGATGTTGTAATTGCTGTCGGTGAGGGCAACAGCTTCAGTTTCTTGTCGCGTAAATGCGTAGTTGCTATACGACTCAATATACTGATTGTTTAAGAAGGCGGTAGTTGTTAGATTACCGATGAGCCGCCCGCTAACGCTGGCTTGTATGAGCTCTCGTTTGTCCATTCTGGAAACGAAAAGTCGATAGATGTTTTGATTGAGAAAGTTTCCGGGCTCAGCTATTCGAATTCCATTTCCGCCCATTTCCATTACGTCCTTTTTGTACTCGATTTTGAACCAAGCGTTGCGCTTTTTATACAGGTGGAAGAGAACATCTCCGCCATACTTGAACGCATCATCTTTGAATCCATAAGCAAGGTATCCGCCCACATTGAATTTCTCGGATAATCGATAACTGGATCGAACGCCACCTCCCAAACGAAAACCTTCGTAGTTGTTGAAAGCAATAAGCTGCTTTAGGTCAATGTTTACATACCCAACGTTGAGTTGGCCTGTGCTTAATGATTCAAAAGCCTTTAGTCTTCTATCCAGATTTTGCGTACGACCCAGGCTATCAATGACATGATACGTTTTGAGTTCCTTTTGGTTGAGTGTTTGTTCTCGGTATGCATTCCAAACAGTGTCGGAGGCGTTTTCTGCATTGGGCAGCATCTGCAACGTTACGGGAGTGAAATCGGATGGTTTTAACGCTACACCCAATTGAACATTCTTGATGTAGGAACGACCTTCGCCGGTTAATGGAAAGGGTCCCACAGAAACAGTAGAGTCAAAGACAATGTTGGAATTCAGCTGCATCGGGAACCATTGCTTGTTGAAGAGGAAGGCATATTGCTGTTGAATTTTGAATTGCATTTTCCCTTCTTGAATGGGTTCCGCAAGAACATTTTGAATTGCGTAACCATTTGTGTTGATATAAAGCCTTCCTTTCATGGAAGAGAAGTTCTTATTGGATCTAGGTCGAAATGAAATCGCAAAAACGGTATCCATTCCAAGATAGGTTGTGTCTTCTAGTTCAAAATAGTATTTATTAATAGCGTTGTTGGCCAGTGGGCTGAGGTATTTAACGCCGAGCAGTTCAACGGATTCGCCATAGAAGGAGAAGGATTGCAATTGAGTTCCGAGAAGGAACAATTCAGTGTTCTTCAACCCCGATACCTTGTTTGCAATGATGGTTTCTTCGCTTTTACCCGGGGGCAAATATTTCCGCTCAGTGATACTTTCCATCAGAAAGAGATGCTGCGTGTTGAAAAAGTTGACAGCAGAACGAGCATTCGAATCAAGGCCGGTTTGCATGGTCTCATGCAGAAGGCTTGAATCGATGGAAGCACCAAAAATGAGTTTGTTGTAGCTGTTGTAGGTGAAGGCTTCGTTGCCTTCGGGATTGTTTTTGTCTTTGTTGTCGATTGCTGTTTGAATGATTCTTTCGGCCGGATTTACTCCCGGGCGAATGATGATTTCTGCCATCAAATTGGCTTTGGGTTGAAGAGCAATGACCGGAGGAACGGATTGCATTCCATCAAATCGCTGCGAATCATAACCGATCATATTCACTTCAATAGTATGAGTGGAATCGCTGAGAAATAATTGGAAATGACCGTCAATGTCGGAGTACACACCATTCAGGGTTCCAACTTCGAGAATAGCGGCAAATGGAAGTGCCTCACCGCTGTTTCGGTCTATTACGGAACCGTTCAGCAATTGTGCGGCGCACCGCTGAAGCAGCAAGAAGAATAGCAACGTATTGGCAAGCGATTTCACAGGATTCAAATATAGTCCCTCGCATTGCATTTACATTTGTGACGATGGTTCGATTGGTTGCAGAATTACGGAGGTATGCTCGCTACATTTCCATGGCGAAGGCTTGGAATGCAGGACTTGTTATCCTTTCGTTTTACACCTCTCGAATGTGGGGGCATAAACATCCGGCAATGCCCATGAGCGTGAGCATCGAGCCAACTACCGCATGCAATTTAGGGTGTCCCGAATGCCCCAGCGGATTGAAAATGTTTTCGCGAAAAACAGGCAATGTGCGAATAGGTGATTTCAAGCAATGGATCGATTCGATGGCCTCGCACCTCATTCACCTAAACCTTTACTTTCAAGGAGAGCCATTTATTCATCCGGAGTTCTTGCAGTTGGTTCAACATGCGCATGCGAAACGAATATTCACAAGCACCAGTACAAATGGTCATTTTATATCGGAGCGCGTTGCGTCGGAAATTGTTACCTCCGGACTTGATCAATTAATTATTTCCATCGATGGCACAACTCAGGAAGTGTATGAGCAATACCGAGTACACGGAAAGTTGGTTAAGGTATTGGAGGGTGCGCGACATGTTATTGAGCAGAAGCGAATACATAATTCAGCCACGCCGGACATCGTTTTTCAGTTCTTGGTGGTGGCTCCCAATGAACATCAGATAGAGGATGTGGTTAAGCTCGCTGCCGATTTGAAAGCCGACGAGGTTCGATTCAAGACTGCCCAGGTATATGATTACGAGCTTGGAAATCCGTTGTTGCCGAAAAATGAACGGTACAGCAGGTATGTGCGCAAAGCCGATGGAACCTATCGCGTTAAAAATGCCTTGGATAACCACTGCTGGCGCATGTGGAGTGGTTGTGTAATCACCTGGGACGGACGAGTGGTGCCGTGTTGTTTCGATAA
>JAURKF010000190.1 GCA_030831885.1 Flavobacteriales bacterium | reverse complement strand
ATCAATTTTGTCAATCCAAAAACAATACTTCCGCACAGCACTGCGGCACCGGTAATAATGGTATATCCTTCTTTGTGAATAGTCATAGGTAATAGAAAATTTTATAATAAGCCAAGAAAACAGGCAATGACAGAAACAGCCCATCGAAACGATCGAGCACACCTCCATGACCCGGCATAATATGTCCGCTGTCTTTAACACCGAAATTGCGCTTGAGGTGTGACTCAAATAAATCGCCCAGGTTTCCAAAAATTGCAACGGACGAAGCCATTACGAGCCAATCACGAAGCTCAAGTGTGTGCGTAATACGGTGAATTAAAAATGCAGATATGAATGCGACAAGTGACCCTCCCATGAGACCTTCCCATGTTTTATTGGGTGAAACTTCAGGATACAATTTTCGCTTGCCCAGGTATTTTCCGGTGAAATAAGCACCCGTATCATTAGCCCAGAGAACTAAGAAAAAACCCACCAACGGAATCGCATCATATGTGCCCTGCAAGGTTGGCAAAACATTGACAAGCGACAAAGGAAGCACTACGTAAATCCAACCAAAAATGGTAATGGCCAAATTCGTTAGTGTAAGGTGATCAAGCTTGATTAGCTCAGCAACAAAGATGATGGCGATGAGCAGAGGTAAAATCCAAAACCAAACGGGTCTAACCGTATCGGTCTGAACGAGAAAAACCAGCATATACAACACGGTACCCACCGACATGCCCTTGAACCAACGCGGCGCATTACTTTGCTGGTGCTGCAACAAATCATACACTTCGTATAGTCCAACGGCAGCAAAAAAGAGAAACAACATACCATTGGCAAGCGCACCCCAATAAGCACAACCCACCACTGCGACTGAGAAAATCAGTCCCACAATAGATCGTTGTGCGAGATTGCTGAGGGATGCCATAAAGCGATGGCAAACTTAATCAATCAGCTTTGAATGGGGAGAACAAAAAACAGGCATCAAAAAGGCCGCTTGCGCGGCCCTTATTCTATTCCGTTCCCGGCTTCAACTCATTGGCAGGATTACGTTCCTTCCATTGACGTGGTCCGAGAATCTCTTCCAAGTCATCTTTAAAGATTACTTCCTTCTCAAGCAATTTATTGGAAAGTTGATCGAGCTGTGTGCGATGCGCTGAGAGCAAATCAATCGCCTTTTGATATGCCTTCTCGATAATCTTCGATACTTCCTCGTCAATGATGCGCGCGGTTTCCTCGCTGTAGGGTTTGGTGAATTGAGACTCTCCGCTGCTGTCATAATAACTGCGATGACCAATCTTCTTGTTCAGACCATAGACTGTAACCATGGCATATGCCTGCTTGGTAACCTTCTCCAAGTCGCTCAGCGCTCCGGTCGAGATTTTCCCGAAAACGACCTCCTCAGCAGCACGACCACCCAAGGCAGCACACATTTCATCGAATATCTGCTCCGTTGTGGTGATTTGTCTTTCTTCCGGCAGATACCAGGCAGCACCCAGTGAACGACCGCGTGGTACGATGGTAACCTTTACCAGCGGTGAGGCGTGCTCAAGCAACCATGAAATGATGGCATGTCCACTTTCATGATGGGCAATCGTTGACTTTTCCTCTGCTGTAATAATCTTGTTCTTCTTCTCCAGACCTCCGATAATACGGTCAACCGCATCCAGGAAATCTTGCTTATCCACCACATGCTTTCCTTTGCGCGCCGCAATCAATGCAGACTCATTGCAAATGTTGGCAATATCGGCACCGCTGAATCCGGGAGTTTGACGCGCCAAAAACTCAACATCAATTGAGTTATCGAACTTCACGTTTTTCAAATGCACATTAAAGATTTGAACGCGCTCATTGAGGTCGGGCATGTCCACATAAATCTGACGATCGAAACGACCTGCGCGCAACAATGCTTTATCCAAAATATCGGCACGGTTTGTAGCCGCCAAAATGATGATACCGCTGTTGGTAGCGAAGCCATCCATTTCTGTCAACAGCTGATTCAGTGTATTCTCGCGCTCATCATTGCTTCCGAAGTTGATGCTCTTGCTACGTGCTCGACCAATGGCATCGATCTCATCAATGAAGATGATTGAAGGAGCCTTTTCCTTGGCCTGGCGGAACAAATCGCGCACACGACTCGCTCCTACCCCTACAAACATTTCCACAAAGTCGGAACCACTGAGTGAAAAGAATGGAACCTGGGCTTCACCTGCAACTGCCTTAGCAAGCAAGGTCTTTCCTGTTCCGGGAGGGCCGACTAATAAAGCACCTTTTGGAATCTTGGCTCCCAGCTCTGTGTATTTCTTTGGGTTTTTAAGAAAGTCAACAATTTCCTGTACTTCCTGCTTGGCACCTTCCAAACCTGCCACATCGTTGAATGTTACGGCAGTTCCTTTTCCCTTTTCAAACAATTGTGCCTTCGATTTTCCGATGCTGAATATTTGTCCGCCACCGGCACCACCGCCGCCCATGCGACGCATGATGATAACCCAAACACCAATGATAAGACCGAATCCAATAATCCAGACTAGGAGATTCTGACCAAATTCATTGATGGGTTTATATTGAACCGTAATACCTTTTTCATTACCCAACCGTTCAATTTCATCTATAGCATTCTCGCTTGGAGGAATGTTGAACCAAAATTCACTCGACCGAGAGAAACCCTTGAAGGCAGGTTGATTGCCTGTTTCACCTCCCAGCATCGCCTGTCCCAGCGAATCGAGGTAAACCTTTCCCATCACCTGGTTGTATTCTACCTTTTCGATATAACCACTCTCAGCATACTGCTTAAACTGACGATAATCAATCTGACGGCCATCACTACCGCTGTTAAATACCATCATTCCTATCAGTATTACAGCCAGGATGGCGTAAATCCAATAGAAATTTCCTCCTTTCTTATCACCTCCTCCCGGCATAGGCTGAGGTCGTCGTTGTTCTCTTTGATCGTCTGACATACGTATTCTAATTATTACCAATTCGCTTCACCGAAGCGTCGGCCCACAGATCTTCCAACGCATAAAAATCGCGCGCATCTTTGCTGAAAATGTGCACAATCACGTTCACGTAATCCATGAGAATCCAAGTGGCATTGCGTCCGCCTTCAGTATGTGCCGCCTCTTCACCGAGCAATCGAAAGGTTTCCCTTTCTACCGAATCGGCTATAGACTGCACCTGAGTATTGCTTGTACCATCACAAACAACAAAGAAGTCAGAAAGTGCATTAGGTACCTTGCGCAAGTCCATTACGACTATATCGTGAGCCTTCAACTCTTCCATGCCATAAACCACGGCATCAACGAGTTGCTCGGCTCCAGCCTTAACGATTTTCTTGTTAGATGTTTTCTTAATTGCCACTTGACAGGCAAAAGTAAATGCGACAGCGCACTGAAATGCGACGCACGTCATTTTATTTCATTTTTTTACCAACCCGCAAAAAGAGCGAATTTCGTGGCAATGAATTTCGAGTTACTTGCACCTATTGTGCTCGAATCCACCGATTCTACAAACATGGCAGCCATGCGCCTGCTAAAGGATGCGCGGCCTCCGGAAGGAACGTGTATTCGTGCAAAGCACCAAACCCAAGGTCGAGGCCGCAGAAGTAACAACTGGCAAAGCAATAAGGATGAAAATCTGCTGGTAAGCTTTATTCTATATCCGCCATCCTATCTGGCCTCTCAGCCCTTTTTACTGAGCAAAGCAATAGCGCTTGCCACGCGCAACACTCTTGTCGCTTTCACACAAGAAAACGTTGAAATTAAATGGCCGAATGACCTGCTAATCGGTGGAAAAAAAACAGCCGGAATACTCATCGAAAATCAATGGCTGGGTGCCAAATGGAATGCAGCCGTTGTGGGCATAGGAATCAATATCAATCAGAAGTCTTTCGAAATTGAACATGCCACTTCTTTATCGGTCGTTAATGGGACGGATACCGATGCAGAAGCAATTCTCACCGAATTGCAGCGCAATTTCAGGATTATGTATGAAAAGCTCTGTTATAAAAGTTCGGAAGACATTCTTCGGGGTTATCAGGAAGCTCTTTTCGGAAAGACAACCTTTCATTCCTACATAGCATCCGGAAACACAATCCGAGCGAAAGTGATAAAAGTGCACGAAAGCGGTCACATAGAACTACTCACCGAAAACGGAGTCACAGGCCTGTACGACTTGAATGAAGTTCAACTCATTTACTGATTGAAATCAGCATTTGGCGTGATAAAATTAATCGACATTTATTTTTCGTATTGGCTCAATTAACGTTACTTGCTTTCCTTTAGAATAGCGACAATAGCGTCGAGGATTTTACTGAATTACCACAGATTTGTCTGAATGAACAGAATCATCAAAAAAGCCGCTGTAATTGGCAGCGGAGTTATGGGCTCACGAATCGCCTGTCATTTCGCCAATATTGGTGTACAGGCTGTGTTGCTCGACATTGTGCCGAATGCGCTTACCGAAAAAGAAACACTCCAGGGATTAAACCTAAAGGACAAAAAAGTGCGCAACCGGATAGCACAAGAAGCCTTGCATTCTGCCATTGCAAGCAACCCATCCCCTATCTACCGGAAGTCATTCGCAGATCGCATTCGCATTGGCAACCTGGAAGATGATTTGGAATTGCTCAAAGACTGTGATTGGATTATCGAAGCCGTTACCGAGCGCATCGAAATCAAACAACAGGTATTCGAGAAGGTAGAAGCACATCGCAAACCCGGCAGTCTTGTAACGACCAATACTTCGGGAATTTCCATCACGTCACTTACAGAAGGACGCAGTGATGATTTCAAAAAGCACTTTTGCGGAACACACTTTTTCAATCCTCCGCGCTACTTACAATTGCTGGAAATCATTCCTTCTCCGCATACATCTCCGGAAGTCATTCAATTCTTCATCGACTACGGCGAGAAGTTTATGGGAAAAACAGCAGTGCTTTGCAACGACACGCCTGCCTTCATTGCGAACCGAATCGGAGTGTACAGTATCCAGGCATTATTTCACCTCATTGGGGAGTTAGGGCTTTCTGTTGAAGATGTGGACAAATTAACCGGCCCTGTTTTGGGACGGCCCAAAAGTGCTACGTTCCGCACGTGCGATGTCGTAGGACTCGACACACTCGTTCATGTGGCTCGCGGCGTGCACGAACATTGTCCGAATGATGAAGCGCGCAACGTATTTGCGATTCCATCCTTCATCCAACACATGGTCGATCAGAAATGGTTGGGCGATAAAACGAAGCAAGGATTTTACAAGAAAATAAAAAACGAGAAAGGCGAGTCAGTCATCCTTTCGCTCAACCTTCAAACTCTTGAATATGGTGAGCAGAAGAAGAGCAAATTCGCAACACTGGAAGCTACAAAATCTATCGATAATGTAGCGCAACGCATGCCACTGCTGTACAACGGAAGTGACCAAGCCGGGGAGTTTTATAAAAAAGCTTTCGCCGGACTGTTTGCTTACGTGAGCAACCGCATACCTGAAATTAGTCCGGTAATACACAGCGTGGATGCTGCCATGCGCGCCGGCTTTGGCTGGCAACTAGGTCCTTTCGAAGTGTGGGACACCATAGGCATTGCAAAAGGGGCCGAAGATGCTCGTGCACTTGGCCACATAGTCGCTCCATGGATTGACGAAATGCTTTCCAACGGGTTCACTTCATTCTATCGGATGAACGAAGGCATTGAAGAATGCTATAATCCCGCAACGAAACAATACGAGCCACTGCCGGGAGCATCTCACGTAAGTGCACCTTCGAAATTGCCAACATCATCTGAAATCTGGACTAATGGAGCATGCACCGTTCGTCATCTAGGCGACGGAATTCTTTGTGTTGGATGGAATACTAAAATGAACACCATTGGCGGTGAAGTACTCCAAGGACTAAACAAAGCCATCGACCTAGCAGAGCGCGATTACCGGGGACTAGTGATTTACAATGAAGGCGAAAATTTCTCTGCCGGAGCCAATGTGGGCATGATCTTCATGTTTGCTGCCGAGCAAGAATACGAGGAGCTGGATTTGGCCGTTCGTTACTTCCAGAAAACGATGATGCGCATGCGCTATTCAAGCATACCTGTAGTAGGAGCCCCTCACAACCTCAGCCTTGGCGGCGGCTGCGAATTGAATTTGCATGTCGATAAAGTAGTTGCGCATGCTGAACTCTATATGGGGCTTGTTGAATTTGGCGTCGGAGTTATTCCCGGCGGCGGCGGTACAAAAGAGTTCGCTGTGCGCACAAGCGACAGTTTCCGCGATGGCGATATACGCATCAACACGTTCCGCGATCGCTTCCTTACGGTTGGTCAAGCTAAAGTTTCTACGTCGGCTCATGAGGCATTCGACTTAGGCTATTTGCGCCCCGGCATTGACGAAATAGTAGTGAATCGTAAGCTTCAATTAAGTCGCGCAAAAGAAGTATGTCTCGGCATGGCCAATGCCGGCTACACGCAGCCGGTGCCCAGGAAAGACATTACTGTACTTGGCTCACAAGCGCTCGGAATTGTATATGCCGGCGCCAACAGCATGTACAGCGGACATTATATCAGCGAGCATGACCGACTCATTTCGGAGAAACTCGGCTATGTGCTGGCGGGCGGCGATTTGAGTAGTCCCACGCAAGTAAGTGAAACCTATTTGCTCGACCTCGAACGCAAAGCATTTCTTGAATTATGCATGCAACGCAAAACCCTTGAACGCATGCAATCGCTCGTAACGAAAGGGAAAATTCTACGCAACTGATACGACCATGAACGCATACATTATTTCCGGATATAGAACCGCCGTGGGCAAAGCGCCGCGTGGTTTATTCAAAAACTATCGCCCCGACGATTTAGGCGCAGCCGTGGTGAGGCGCATCATGGAAGATTTGCCGCAGCTCGATCGCGTGCTCATCGACGATGTTATCGTGGGCAACGCAACTCCCGAGGCAGAGCAAGGTCTCAACATTGGTCGAATGATTTCACTGATGGGACTTGATACTGAGAAAGTGCCAGGCATGACCGTCAATCGATACTGCTCCAGCGGATT
>JAURKF010000189.1 GCA_030831885.1 Flavobacteriales bacterium | reverse complement strand
GCGGCTTCATCGGACAGGGCTATATGAAAGGTCCCATGACAAAAAACAAATATGTGCCCGAGCGTTGGACCGATTTCATCTTTAGTGTTATCTCGGAAGAGTGGGGCTTTCTGGGCAGTTTTGCCGTAGTAGCGCTCTTCGTTTTTTTGATAGTTCGCATCATCAACATGGCCGAACGTCAGCGCTCACAATTCTCACGCATCTATGGCTATTGCGTTGCCTCAATTTTCTTCATGCACCTGCTCATCAATGTGGGTATGGTAATCGGGCTTGCTCCCATCATTGGAATTCCTTTGCCATTCATGAGTTATGGTGGTTCATCGCTTATGGGATTCACGCTGCTCTTGTTTATTTTCCTCAGGCTAGATGCCGAGCGATTGAGTGTTTTTCGCTAATATTTCTGAAACGCATATTGAGTTAATCAACGTAGTTTTGTTGTATGAAACGCGGTCTCCTTCTTTTCTTCCTCTTCTGCACTATCAATTCAATGGTGGCTCAGCAGCGCATCGAAGGTGAGGCAATCGTTCAACTAAAAACCAATGTTTCTATCGCATCCTTCATTTCAGCAATGAACGATGAACTTGGGTTGCTTGCAGAGACACGATCAACGAAATGCATCTATCCGCGCATGAACCTGTGGCTTGTGCAGTTTAATGAAGATGAAATTTCCATGCGTGATTTTCTCTATCACGCAAAAAAGAACCGCTCCGTCGTTCAAGCACAAGTGAACCACATCATTGCAGAACGACTCATACCCGACGATCCGTTTTTCGAGCAGCAATGGCACCATCAACAAGCCAATGATCATGACATTGACAGTGAACTTGCGTGGGATATAACTACAGGAGGAACAACACCTCTTGGAGATGACATCGTAGTGTGTGTAGTTGAACTGGGTGGTGCGCAATGGAACACCGCCGACATTCTGGAAAACCATTGGGTGAATGAACACGAAATTCCACTCAACAACCTGGACGATGACAACAATGGATTCATTGATGACTACGACGGATGGAATATAGATACTGAAAGTGATGAATTGGATAATGGCAGTCACGGCACGCGCGTGTGCAGCATGATTGGCTCTAAAGGAAACAATACTACCGGCGTGGTGGGCGTGAACTGGGATGTGAAAATGATGATGGTCGAAATTGGCAGCTCAACGGAAGCCGCAGCCATCGCAGGTTACGCATACCCACTCGAAATGCGTCGATTGTACAATCAAACCAATGGTACTTTGGGCGCTTATGTGGTTGCGACCAACAGCTCATGGGGTACCGACAATGGGCAACCTGCCGATGCACCCATCTGGTGTGCCATGTACGACTCGCTCGGAGTGCACGGCGTATTGAGCTGCGGATCGACCACCAACAACAACAGCAACGTAGATGTGTTTGGTGATTTGCCAACTGCTTGCCCAAGTGACTACCTCATCTCGGTTGGCCGCACCAACAACATGGATGTGCGTGCTTCAGGCGGATATGGTTTAACGACGATCGACTTGGCAGCTCCGGGCGATGCAGTTTATCTTGCCAACAACACCACGTATGCAACCACAACAGGCACATCCTTTTCAAGTCCTTGTGTAGCCGGAGCCATTGCTCTGCTCTACAGCACTCCCTGCACAGCGTTCGCACAAAATGCGCAGAACAACCCGTCGCAAGCTGCTCAGCTCATGAAGGATTTCATTCTGAACGGAGTGGACACAACAACACAGCTCATGAATGAGATGGTGAGTGGTGGGCGCCTCAACGTGCACAACAGCATGCAGCTACTCATCAACTCGTGTGACAATGGTCAATGCATGGCCCCCTATGGGCTCGACATTGCGCAAGAGGCAGGAACGCTCAACTACACACTTTTCTGGAATGACATCATCGCTGCACAAGACTATCGAGTAGAATACAGACCCACTTCAACAGTTGACTGGGTAAGCGTGGAAGTGAACAGCGTGAATACAATAACGATTGAAAACCTCGGGGCATGCACAGCCTATGAAGCGCGCATCGCCGCATACTGCGCAGATTCTCTGAGCGAATGGTCGCCCATCATTTCTTGGGAAACAGATGGTTGTTGTATTCAACCCACACAATTGAACGTAATCGAATCTACAGCCAATTCCTTGACACTTCAGTGGGATGAGGTGCTTGCGGCATGGGGCTATACTATCCTCGCCGGTGACGCAAGTGGCAACACCTTGAGTTGGCAAGCCGATGCAACCGACACCCTTACAATTACCAATCTCCTTCCTTGCACTAACTATACGCTAAGCATAAATGCAATATGTGATAATCCGCAAGGACCCGCCGTGCTATCGGTTGGCTTCACTCCCGGTTGCGAAAACTGCGCTCTCATACCCTACTGCACGACCAACGCCAATGCCGATGTTGAATTCATCAGCAATGTGGAGGCAGCCGGAATCGCACGGGAATCGCTGAGCGACGACGGATACATATTGGTGCCTGAAATCACCGATACAATTTATGTCGGAATGACCTACCCGGTTAGCTGCACGCCCGGTTATTTGGGAAATGCTTACAATGAAAATTTTCGTGTGTGGATAGATTACAACATCGATGGAGATTTCGAAGATGAAAATGAACTCGTGTTTGATCCTGAACCAACCACAACGGAAGTAACCGGAACCTTCACAGTTCCTCAACTTGTAACAGAGGGTGTTTCCAGGCTTCGTGTATCGATGACGTATACGCCGATTAACAGCAACAACGAGCCTGCGCCTTGCGGAAATCTCACTTACGGAGAAATAGAAGACTACTGCATTACGCTTTCCAACACTGTGTCTGTTTCAAAACAAATACACGAGCATGCTGAAGTTTTTCCTAATCCCGCAAATGAGACTATTCGTATTACGGGATTGAAAGAAGCTCCATCATCGATTGACATTGTGTCGATTGCAGGTAATGTTGCGTCCATACTCTCAACGCAGGAATGGCCAACCGTTCGTTTGCCTGAACTACCAAACGGATGCTACATCATACGCATCAACACTGCAACAGGTATGCTCGTTACTCCATTGATGATTGCGCGCTGAGGTGATTTTCGAAAGCGAACATAGTATTTCTATTCCCACTACTTCATTGGTTCATCCTGTGTGTGTGCAGCGTGATGTTGAATTGCATGTAAAGCGACTCGATTTAATTCATCCGCTGGTGAACGGCAACAAGTGGTATAAGCTGAAGTACAATATTGAACGCGCCATCGTATCAGATCATAAGACATTGCTAACTTTTGGCGGGGCGTGGAGCAACCATATACATGCAGCCGCCGCAGCAGGCAAGTTGGCCGGTTTAACAACCATCGGCATCATTCGCGGAGAAGAACCTACAACACCCAGTACAACGCTGCAGTTTGCAAAAGAACAAGGCATGCAGCTCGAATTTGTGAGCAGGCTCGATTATGAAGACCGCGCTACCGAAGAGTTCAAGGCATGGCTGCTCGATCGTTATGGCGCGTTTCACTTGGTGCCCGAAGGCGGCTCGAATTACTACGGAGTAAACGGATGCATGGAAATTTTATCGGATGAAGAACTGGCTCAATATGACATCATAGTATGCGCATGCGGCACAGGCGCAACGCTTGCAGGTATGCTACTCAAAGCAACGGGCAAAGTGCGCTTCATTGGATTTTCAGCGTTGAAAGGCGGCGATTTTCTGGCAGATGAAGTTGTAAAGCACATCGAGTATTTCCTGATGGACCGCACGTTGGCCGAAGAATACCGCGAACAATTTTCCATCGACAGTCAATTTCATTTCGGAGGATACGGCAAATGGAATGATGAGCTAATTGCTTTCATTCAAAAAATTGACAGCGAATTTTCACTTCCACTCGATCAGGTGTACACAGGCAAAGCGATATACGGAATTTTAAAGAGAATCGAAAACGGAGAAATCGCTGCAGGATCGAAGGTATTATTCATTCATACGGGAGGGCTGCAGGGGCGTAACAGTATTAGAGGTATTACCGCTTCTTAATCCACAACTCCGGATTCTGCGCGGCTCCTGCATCGGCGCCTACTTTCCATACTTCGAAGTGAAGGGTGTAATCCTCACCATCGTTCATTACGATACCGAGTTTCTGCTTGGCTG
>JAURKF010000188.1 GCA_030831885.1 Flavobacteriales bacterium | reverse complement strand
TACTAATCACTATTTACTAGTTACTATTCACTAAACACCGTTTACGATTACATTTAAAAAGCCAACGTGATGAACCTCAAACTCAAAATATGGAGGCAAAAGAGCACCTCCGAACAAGGACAGATAAAGGACTACAACGTTTCCGACGTCTCACCCGACATGTCGTTTCTGGAAATGATTGACGTGCTCAACGACGACCTCGTAAAGAAAGGTGATGACCCTGTTGCCTTCGATCACGATTGTCGTGAAGGTATTTGTGGCATGTGCAGCATGTTCATCAATGGCGAAGCCCACGGTCCAAACCGCGGTGTAACGACCTGTCAACTGCACATGCGTTCGTTCAAAGACGGCGATACCATTTACGTGGAGCCCTGGAGAAGCGAAGCATTTCCGGTTATTAAAGACCTGATGGTTGATCGCGGTGCGTTCGACCGCATACAGCAAGCCGGCGGATTCGTTTCGGTGAACACCAGTGGTCGCACCATGGATGCCAACGCTATTCCTATTCCAAAAGAAGATGCCGACAAGGCATTTGATGCTGCTACTTGCATCGGTTGCGGTGCGTGCGTGGCCACTTGTCCTAACGGCAGTGCTATGCTGTTTGTAGGAGCGAAGGTTTCGCAATTTGCACTGCTTCCGCAAGGACAAATCGAACGCAAAGACCGCGTGCTGAACATGGTGAAGCAGATGGATGAAGAAGGCTTCGGTAATTGCTCCAACATCGGTGCGTGTGAAGTACAGTGTCCCAAAAACATTTCCCTGGAAGTCATTGCGCGGATGAATCGCGAGTATTTGACAGCCAATGTGAAGCCAGAGAATTAATGTAATGAACCGCCTATTAGCCGGTTTTGCCTTGATGTTTGCTCTTTTTTGTGCGAGCAGCGGTTCAAGCCAAAACTTCCACTACAGCGCAGCGTCGGGGAGTTCAAACTTCTTCGATATCGTCGAAGAGGCAAATGAATACTTCTCGAACAGCGGCTTGAATACCGAGCAGCTATACACCGACAACGAGTACATCCGTTTCAAACGCTGGGAATGGTATTGGAAAAACCGGATAAACGAAGATGGATCATTCCCGAATCTTACAGATCAAAACCGCATCTATCAAAACCTGCAATACGAAGCGTCACAGCGCGATGTGAGCAGCCAGTGGGTGAACATCAATCAAACGTATGGCGATGGAGGTTACAATGGAATGGGAAGGGCAACATCGATTGCATTCCACCCAACGAATCCTGAAATATATTATGTAGGCGCTCCTATCGGTGGTATCTGGAAAACCACCGACGGAGGGCTTACATATAGCGCACTCGGCGATTCCCTTCCTTATGTGAGCGTGGGAAACATTTGCATCAATCCCATAAACCCGGATATCATTTATATAACGGTAGGTGATCACAATGGTTGGTGGAATTATGGTCTTGGGGTATATAAGTCGTATGATGCCGGTATCACGTGGGAGCAGACCGGGAACGTCACGGCATTCACCAACAACGTGGCGTATTTGCGCATGGCGATAAACCCCTTCAACCCGGAAGAAGTGTTTGTTGCCCAAACCAACGGATTGTATCGCACGCAAGATGGAGGTGCTTCATGGGACGTAGTTCATTCGGGTTCTCATCTCGATGTTGCACTGAAGCCCGGTTTAAACGGAGAGCTTTACTGTGCGACGGATGATTACTGGGGAAGCAGCGAAGTTTATGTTTCGTTGGATCATGGCGATAGCTGGACACAGATTACCGATTTCAATGCAACTGCTAATTATCTGTATCTCTCGGTTAGTCCCGGAGAGCAGGAATATCTGGGCATCAAAACAAGCATCGATGGCAACACGGATTACTATGCAACCTTCGATGGCGGAACCAACGTCGATCATATCAACATCCTGCCTGATGACGGCATCTTGTTTACCTCGCCTGTGAATTCCTCCAAGATTTATTGCGGTTGGATGGTTACGCATCAATCGGTGAATGGTGGCCTCGACTGGGAGCAACTAACTGATTGGTACTACACAGGGGAGCGGCCTGAAGTGCATGCCGACAATCGTTATGTTGCTTATCATCCGCTCACGAATGAAATATATTTCTGCAATGATGGCGGGATATACAAATTCAATGAGGAGACAATGGAATGGACCGAGCTAACCGCCGGGCTCATAATCACTCAGTTTTATCGTATAGCTGTTGCCCAAACCGACGAAGTATTTATGATTGGCGGAACACAGGACAATGGAGGCCGCAAACGTATTTCAACTGATACTTGGGGCTCAACCAATTGTGGTGACGGCATGGAGGTGTCTGTCGATTTTGAAAATGAACAATCCATTTATACAACCTATGTAAACGGACAACTCTATCGTTCGGATGATCAATGGCAAGATATGGAGTACTATGATATCACCCCATCAGATGCAGGCGATGGAGATTGGGTAACACCTTATGTGTTGGATCCGCAAGACCCGCACGTGATAGTTGCAGGATATAGTGATGTATTCCGCTCCGACGACCGCGGTGAAACTTGGCAGCAGTTGAGTATCGATTTGACTGGAGATCCATCCCGCAAACTCACGGCCATTGCTGTCGCACCCACCGACCAGTATACCATTTATGCCGGGCGATCCGCTAAGTTATATATCACACACGATGCGGGTGAAAGTTGGGATGAGCAAGCCGTTCTCTTTGGGGCAGGCACCGCGGAAGTTACATCTATTACTGTTGACCCGGAAGATCCTAACGAGCTGTGGGTAACCATCTCCGGATATGTGAGTGGTAAGAAGGTGTTTCACTCAATCGACGCCGGAGTGACATTTACAAATGTCACGTATAATCTTCCCAACGTACCTGCAAATGCTTCAGTCATTGATAAGCAGAGTGATCTTCATGATGTTTACATCGGCACTGATGTCGGAGTTTTCATTCTGGACGAGGCGGCGCAACAATGGATATATTATGGCGCAGGATTGCCCAATACATCGGTTACTGATTTGGAAATTCAATACGGTGTTAGAAAGTTGCGGATTGGAACATTTGGTCGTGGAGTATGGGAAAATGATTTGTACTCACAACCCATATCTTCTGTGGACCGTTTGAATAACCCCGCGCTCAATCGTTTGTCGATAGCGGGTAATCCAACTTCCGATGTGCTTCTCATCAATGTGCATAATGCGACCAACGAGATTGGAGAGTTCGTAATATTCGATCTTCAAGGAAATTGTGTCAGTCGTTTGCAGCGAACATTGCATACCGGGCATTATCAACTTTCCATGAACGTAAGCCAACTCACAGTTGGGATGTACTTTCTCGGATATGAGTCTTCGGGGGGCCAGCGCATAGAGCCCATTCGCTTTGTTAAGCGTTAGTCGTTATCGCGGTCCTCACGAAAGATGTCGTTCATGATGTCGCTGAATTCAATGCTGCTATCCATTATAGTTTTTCCTATCACGGAAAATTCGGCGAGGCCATGTAAAACAAACTCCATCATCATCAACCGCTCCTCATCTTGTATTCCGGGGCAGTATTTGTCCACCACATCTTGCAATGCCGGCATGCTGTACAACACATGCGCGTATTCATCGCGCGATGCGTCCATCAATACTTGTACGCTGTCGGTTGAAAGTTGCTCGATGATTGGCTGATATGGATTCTGTAATTTTTTACGCTTGATGGTTTCCGGACTTGGAAAAATTTGCGGGAATTTTTTTCGAATAGCCATTCCCAATAAACGCATCGCCACGAATTGAGGGCCTTCTTGCTCACCCTCATAAACAAGCTCTACCTTACCGGTAATAGCGGGAACAATGGCCATCAGGTCGCCAATGCGTGCATAGGTTTTTTTCTCTTTGTTGATGATTGCCCGGCGCTCTGCGCTGCTCACTAAGTTTTCCATCGCGCTGATGGTAAGGCGTGCCGACACGCCACTCTTCTGATCCACGTATTCGCTTTCACGTGCTTCGAATGCAACCATCTCGACCAACTCACGCAAGAACGGCGAAACAGTAACGCGCTTTAGCTGCTATTTTGTATGGCGAGCTTCGAGTTCGGTAATCTCCATACCGAGGGCAATGCTCTTCGGATAGTGTGTGATAATTTGACTCTGTATGCGATCTTTCAGTGGAGTGATAATGCTACCGCGGTTGGTATAGTCTTCAGGGTTGGCCGTGAAGATGAACTGGATGTCGAGTGGTAAGCGTAGTTGAAATCCGCGAATTTGAATGTCGCCTTCCTGCAAAATATTGAATAGTGAAACCTGAATGCGCGCTTGTAAGTCTGGCAATTCGTTAATCACAAAAATGCAGCGGTGACTGCGAGGAATGAGTCCGAAGTGAATGACACGTTCATCGCTATAAGCCAATTTGAGGTTCGCCGCTTTGATGGGGTCGATGTCGCCAATGAGGTCGGCTACACTCACATCGGGTGTCGCCAATTTCTCTACATATCGCTCTGAGCGATGCATCCAACGAATGGGTGTAAGGTCGCCGTGTGTGTCAACAAGGTCGCGGGCTGCGCGGCTAATGGGTTGCAAAGGGTGGTCGTTCAGTTCGCTACCCGCAATACAGGGTGTCCATTCATCGAGCAGTTCGGTGAGGGTGCGTGCAATGCGAGTCTTCGCCTGTCCGCGCAATCCCAGCAGATTGATGCTGTGTCCACTCAAAATGGCGCGCTGCACATCGGGCAACACCGTTTCATCATATCCGACAATGCCTTTAAACGGATTGCTGCCACGCTCCATATGACGCACTAGATTGTTGCGCAATTCTTCGCGCATGGATTTGACGGTATGGTCGGATTGCTTCAGCTCACCAAGCGTTTGTATTTCGGGTTGTTTCATTTTTTCGGTTAATTACATTCGTTTTTTTCGGTTGCGCTCGTAGTCGCTCAATATGCTATCGCCCAATGCGTCGAGACCGGTAAATAAGGCCTTGCCTCCATTGGCTTCTGTAAAGTCTTCAATGAATTGCTGCAGGTAACTGTCTTGAGCAATCATGAAAGTGGTAATTGGAATTTTTTTCTTTCTGCACGCTCTCGCCAAATTCAAACATTTGCCGGTGATGTATGGATCGAGTCCAAACGAGTTTTTGTAGTACTGTCCGTTTTCTTTGAGGCACGATGGTTTCCCATCCGTAATCATAAAAATTTGCTTATTACCGGAGCGCTTGCGTCGAAGAATTTCCATGGCTAACTCTAGGCCGGCCACAGTGTTGGTGTGGTATGGCCCGACTTGGAGGTAGGGAAGGTCTTTAACACTTACCGGCCATGCATCATCACCAAATACCACAATGTCGAGTGAGTCTTTCGGATAGCGCGTCATGATGAATTCGGAAAGTGCCATGGCCACTTTTTTAGCCGGCGTGATACGATCTTCTCCATACAAAATCATACTGTGCGAAATGTCAATCATCAGCACGGTAGATGCCTGTGCTAGATATTCTGTTTCAAATACTTCTAAGTCATTTTCCGTGAGCATGAAGTCGTTTATACCATGCGCTATTTGTGCATTGCGCATCGATTCGCTGAGTAGAATCTGATCGGGCTTATCGCCGAATACGAAAGGGCGGCGCAGCTCGGTGGCTTCATCGCCGCTTCCGGCATGTTTCGTTTTGTGCCTTCCTTGCTGCGATTTCTTCATCTTGCCGAAGAGCTGATCGAGGTTGCGCTGACGCAATGCCTGTTCGCTCTTGGCGGTGATAGCGCTTCCTTTTCCTTTGCCGTTTCCCTTGCCCCCTTCATATTTCTCGCGCAGATATCCTTTTCGCTTTAGCTCTTGCTCGAAATCGTCACGGGTGTAAGTGTCGGAAAAAAGAGGGCGCTGACGATCAATTTCCTCCATGAAATCGAGCGCCTCGTTGGGGTCGCCATTCGTGTAATTGAGCAACTCAACAAAGAGCGGCAGCAACTTGTCGAACGGCGTGCGTTTGTCTTCTTCCGGAATGTAGCGATGGAATTCAACCCCAATCATAGCTGTACAACAACTCGAATGCGTAAAGGTTGCGAGAGTTCAGAAAGTACTCTGTACTATGTGCGAGGTGCGAGGCTCGCCTTGCGACGGAGCAAGGTAATTCTATTTGCTATTTGATTCTTTCTCGGGTTCTTCCTGTGCTGTAATGATGGGCGCGAGGTCTTTAGCCTGAAGGTTTTTAAAGAACTCACTTTCCTCCATGGAAGGCAGCAGAAAGAGCGAGAAATTGTAAATGGGCTCGTAGAAATAAGAATGTTGCCTTTGCTTTTCGGGCAGCCATCCGTATTTCCGGTCGAGCGCATTGAACAGCACAAATAGAGTACTTAGGAATAGGAGCGTTTTAGTCAGCGAGAAGAATGCGCCGCCAATTTGGTTCCATCGTTCTGCGCCGCCGGCACTAACCGTCTGAGTAATGAGTTTTCCCAGAAAAAACAGACCAACGAAAACGAGCACGAGCACCACTACAAATGAAATAATGGGAAGGTTGTCTGAGCTCATTTCAAACTTGGTGCGCAGGAAGTTGGCCATCCAATCGCTAAGGTGAACGCCGGCATAGAGCCCAACGAATAATGCGAGCATTGAAAATACTTCCATGACAAAACCATTGCGCCAGCCCCGCCAAATGGCTAAACCGATTGGAATAAGTAATACGAGGTCGAGATAGCTTACCATATGTTCCAAATTAGTTTGTAGTCCGTTTTAACTGAGCAAGTAGAAGCGAAGTTTTTAACACGCATGGTTTGAGTAGTCTTTTTAATTGCCCCGGCCCACACGTTTTTCTTGGGGTTGTTACAGAATTGATTTGAATTTCGAGTAATTTTGTTACTCAATCTATGATCGAAACCTTAGTTTCATCCAAAACGCGAATCAAACTGCTGATGAAGTTTTTTCTCAATAGCAGCAATAGCGCCTACCTAAGAAATTTGGAAGATGAGTTTGGCGAGTCAACGAACGGAATCCGCATTGAATTAAACAAATTTGAAAAAGCAGGTTTCCTGCAATCGCGCCAGGAAGGAAATAAGAAGATGTTCAAGGTGAATACGCAGCATCCGTTATTCAAGGATATCAATTCTATACTGATGAAGTTGACGGGCCTTGATCATATTATTGATTATGTATTGAAGCGAATCGGCGATTTGGAATGTGTTTATCTTGTTGGAAAATTATCCCAGGGAATGGATTCTGACATAATCGATTTGGTTTTGGTGGGTGATGAAATGAATAAGACTTTTTTGGTAGAGCAGATCGATAAGGCGGAGAAGAAAATTGGAAAGAAGATTCGATATGTTCATTTTCGTCGGACCGAATTTGATTTGGAAAAGATCAAAGAGCCGGGAATGCACCCCTTACTTTTATGGAGCAAGCAATAGATTTACGGCCTCGCCGCAAGAATGATTTGAAAAATAATTCAATGGCATGAGTAACTTGAGGGAACATCGTGAGTGGGACTTAATAATTAACCCAAGAACCAGGTGGTTTGAGATTGGGTTGGCTGATTTATGGCGCTATCGCGATTTGCTGATGTTGTTGGTTCAGCGCGATTTCAAGGCAACGTACAAACAAACTATTTTAGGACCTGTTTGGCTAATCATACAGCCAATTCTGACCTCGCTTACCTTTACAATTATCTTCGGTACAATTGCCGGAATAAGCACTGATGGTGTTCCAAAGATTCTCTTTTATCTGGCAGGTATAACCCTATGGACTTATTTCGCTGATTGTCTCACCAAGACCTCAACAACCTTTACAGCCAATGCCAACATATTTGGTAAGGTTTACTTTCCTCGTCTAATTATTCCGCTTTCGATTTTAGTTTCGAACCTGATTAAACTGGGTGTTCAGTTTGCTATTTTTATTTCTGTTTGGCTGTACTTCATGTTCTCTGAACAACAGTTACAGCCTCACTGGGAGGTGCTTTGGGTGTTGCCTGTGCTGATTGTTATAATGGCGGGATTGGGATTGGGAGCAGGAATTATGATTTCATCGCTCACAACCAAATATCGGGATATGACCTTTTTGGTAGGTTTTGGTGTGCAATTACTCATTTATGCGAGCTCCATCGTATTGCCAATTTCAGGAATGTCTGCACGCACGCAGGAAATCATGTTGATGAATCCTATTGTGCCCATAATTGAAGCTTTCAAATATATTTTTTTAGGGAAGGGATATTTCAGTTTTGCAAGCCTGGGATATTCAGCGTTATTTATGCTGCTTCAATTGATAATCGCAGTAGTTGTTTTTAGCAGAGTCGAAAAATCATTTATGGATACGGTGTAATAAAATGTCCCAAACGGTAATTCAAATAGAAAATATTGGAAAGCAATATCGCCTTGGTAAGGTTGGTACGGGATCACTTGCGCATGATATCCAGCGCTGGTGGGCTATATCGCGTGGCAAAGAGGATCCGTATCTGAAAATTGGCGAAGTAAATAATCGTACTCAAAAGGGTGAGAGTGATTTGGTGTGGGCGCTCCAGAATATAAGTTTCGAGGTTCAGCAAGGTGATGTGTTGGGAATTGTAGGGAAGAACGGAGCGGGAAAATCGACCTTACTCAAGTTGCTTTCAAGGGTTACCCAACCATCTACAGGCAGTATTCGGGTTAAGGGAAGGATTGCGAGCTTGCTTGAGGTAGGAACAGGGTTTCATCCCGAATTATCCGGCCGAGAGAATATCTTTCTCAATGGAGCCATTTTGGGAATGACCAAATCTGAAATTCGCTCGAAACTGGATGAAATTATTGCTTTCAGCGGAGTAGAACGCTATATCGATACGCCCGTGAAAAGATATTCTTCCGGGATGTATGTGCGATTGGCTTTTGCGGTTGCTGCGCATCTCGAGCCTGAAATATTAATTGTGGATGAAGTACTCGCTGTTGGTGATGCAGAGTTCCAGAAGAAGTGCCTGGGAAAGATGAAAGATGTAAGCGGTAGCGGACGCACGGTATTATTTGTTAGTCATAACATGGCTGCTGTAAAATCTCTTTGTCATAAGGCGGTGCTGCTTAAGCATGGTCAAATGGCGGGCATGGGGCCGGCTTCCGAAATTGTTTCTCAGTACCTCGGTATGGACAGCAACAGTTCAAGTATTCGAATGCTTGAAGACCCTCTCGTGTCGGAAGATGTTACCATCACTGAAATTGGAGTTCGTGCACCATCCGATCAGCACGATGGAATCATCACGGAAGGCAAGGGAGCAGAGTTGTATGTGCGATATTCGATTGCTAATGAGAACGCAGAAAACTATCATTTTACCTTTCACCTCAACGATGAAAATGGTGAGCCTTTGTTTGGCTTTGGTTCTTTAAGGGACCAGATTACGCTGAAGAATGGTGAGCAGACACTTGTATGCAGATTCCCGGACTACTTCTTCAATGTAGGAAATTTCTACATCACGATGCTTGTGGTCAAGGATAAGAAGAAGGTCGTTTTGATGGAAAAGGATATCGCGATGTTCAGTGTGGTTCAACGAGCACGAGAAATTGGTCAATGGTATGGCCGCGAGCCCGGCTCGCTGATTCCTTCATTTAAGTGGCACCATGAATAGAGGAAAATGATTAATGTAACGAAGACATATCTACCCCCAATCGAGGAGTATATGGCACACGTGCAGCGCGCGTACAACAATGCGTGGTTAACGAATCGCGGTGAATTAGTGCGCGAGCTTGAGTCTAAAATCACCAATTATTTGGGGATGACTGATTGCAAGATTATTTGTATGAACAATGGTACCGTGCCTTTGCAGATCGCATTGAGGTTGTTGGCTAAAGGCAGAGAAGTTATTACGACTCCCTTCAGTTATGTGGCAACTACTGCTGCTATCGTTTGGGAGAACTGCACTCCGGTTTTTGTAGATGTACACCCCGATTATTTGACA
Source organism: Flavobacteriales bacterium (assembly GCA_030831885.1). Next base: position 946 of record JAURKF010000188.1, on the reverse strand, counting down.
ATCGATGAACGATTAATTGAGGCAGCGATTACAGAACGCACCACATGTATTCTTGCTACACATGTATTTGGTAACCCATGCAATATTGAAGAAATTGAACGCATCGCAGCGAAGTATGATTTGAGCGTTATTTACGACGCTGCCCATGCTTTCGGTGTGAACTATAAGGGTAAGAGCATATTCGAATTTGGTGATGTTAGCACCTGTAGTTTTCATGCCACTAAACTTTTTCACTCAGGTGAGGGCGGCGCCGCATTCTGCAAGAATCCGGAGTTGTTTCATCAGTTGTTCTATAGCCATAATTTCGGGCACAATGGACCACTCGATTTTCATGGATTAGGAATTAATGCGAAAATTTCGGAGCTTCAAGCAGCAATGGGGCTTTCAGTATTATCGCACATGCAATTAATTATTAGTTCACGTAAATCGATTGTTGACTTTTATCGAAATTCCATACTTCATCCGAGCATTAAATTTCTCACTATCCGTGAAGGGACTAGTTGGAATTATAGCTATTTCCCGGTCTTGTTCGAATCAGAAGAGTTGCTGCATGAGGCTCTCTTAAAGCTTAATGCCGAGGATATATGGCCCCGCAGGTATTTTTATCCTTCGCTGAATACTCTTAATTACGTTCGCCAGAATAAGATGGTTGTCTCTGAGTCGATCTCCTCCAGAGTCCTGTGTTTGCCTTTATATGTAGGCCTTGAAATGGAGTATCAGGAACGAATTTGTAATATTCTGAACACGTTGAAATCCTAGATGATGCAGAGTAGAACGCACATATTGCTTAAAGAAATTCTGGATGTAATTGAACCTTATTGCGATGGCATCAACAGAAGCGATTTTATTGAACGCTATTCGAATGAGTACACTCCTGCTAGTCTGAAGGGTATAGTAGAAGGCGGCTTATACTATGTAATGGATGGCAACGATGAGTTGTTTCAGT
>JAURKF010000187.1 GCA_030831885.1 Flavobacteriales bacterium | reverse complement strand
TTGGTTGCAACGTATTTCACGTTGTGTTTTTCGCATAATTCGAGTATGATGCGATTCACGTGCTCCTCTTCTTCCAGGCCGTGGCGCATGATTTCGGCATAGAAGTTTTCACCGAAATGTTCTTTCCACCACACAAAGGCTTCTTCCGCTTTCTCTTCTCCTTCGTTGAGGATTTTGTAAGCTACTTCGCCATACATGCCGCCGCTTAGAGCGATGATGTCTTCTTTGAATTGAAGCAATGCATTGCGGTCGATGCGGGGTACGTAATACGATCCCTGCGTATGCGCAAGTGAAGAAAGGTGAGCAAGGTTGTGATAGCCTTTTTTCGATTTTGCCAGCAGCACAACTTGGAACCCATTGTCCTGATTTTTCTTGTCGTGCATGTTGCGGCATAGATTCACCTCACAACCGACGATTGGTTTAACTTCATTTTTTAATGCGGCACTTACAAATTGAAATGCAGCCATCATATTGGCGTGATCGGTGAGTGCAATGGCTGCGGGAAACGCTTCGCTGGTCCAACTTTTTGCTTTGGTCACCAGTCCGGTTACGTCGGATGTCGATTGCATGCCGGTCACACTGTACTGGCTGTGTACATGAAGGTGAACGAATTGTTGCGCGTGGGCGGTTAACTCATCAGTGAATTGCGCTGCATCTAATTTGTTTTCCGTTGCTTCAACAACGGATTCAGTAGCCTGAAAATTCGAAGCGGCCAGTTGCGGGGCTTCATAGCTGATTGCTGAAATCGCCTCCATTTCTTTCAAGCGAATAACGCCTTCCGTCAGCAGTCCGAAGAAGCATTTAGCGGTGGCGTCTACATCGTATGCAGCATCGTGTGCTTCGGCAAACGAAGTATTGAAGAGTTTCAGATGCAGCTCGGTCAGCGTTGGCCATTTGAATTTGCCGTTGCGTCCTCCGGGCAATGCACAGTAATCGGTTGAGAGGTCTTTCGTATCGAGCGATTTCTTTTCGGTCAGCGAATTCTGTAGGCCTTTTCGTAAGAGCTCGCAGCCCATCACATTCAGGTCGAATTCGATGTTGTGACCAGCGATATAGGTGCACTGTGATACGTCGGATAGAAAACGTTCAATTACTTCCGCAAGCGGCAACCCTTCGCGCATCGCGCGATCCGTTGAAATGCCATGCACCTTTTCTGCGTTGAAGGGAATGGTGAACCCTTCGGGTTGAACGATGAGGCTTTGCGCTGAAAGTAGCTTACCCTCTTCAGTGTGCAATTGCCAAGCAATTTGAACCACGCGGGGCCAGTTCGAGAAATCGGTGAGGGGAGCATTCCAACTGCCGGGAAGGCCGGTGGTTTCAGTGTCGAATATGAGAAACATGGTGAAGGCGAATTAGGTGATTCATCCAAACCAGTTACGGGAGGTGAACCGAGGCCTTCAAAGGTAGATACCCAATTTGCGGAAGAAGGGCGTTGTTGACAAATTTTGCTCAGTTCAGGTTTTCTCGCTGCCGCGAGGGCGTTCCCACCATTCATTACTTTTTTTCAACCGCGTTATCCGCAAGCATCCTTGGATCAGCAGGCTATTGATGGCTGTTTCCGAATATCCCGTTTCGTTGTGTCCAAGCACTGCGGTAGCCAATCCGTTTAAAGAAAACCGCGGAAACCAGCCCACATTCGACTCGACTGTGAGCACATAGGAACCGATGGTCAGCGCATGCCATCCCGTTCCTCCAGAACAATAGAATTGTCCGGATACGTCCCTGTATTTTTCGTCGTTATGAATGCTTACCTGCTCACCGTGTTTACGAGCAAACGGAAGTGTCCAGGAATAACCGCTGCCAATTTGCACATACCATCGCGTACCGAGTGGGCCGGTGTTTTGAACTTCTTTCAAGAAACACCGGGGGTGTGTACGAAAAAGAATTTCAGCTGAAGCATTGTGAAAGCCGGCGATGAGCGATGGTTGGTGACCATTCCATGATGTAGTTTGATAGCGGTAATGAACCAATCCCAATGCATGCAAACCCCGTGAAGCAAACAAAGGCTGATTCCAGCCCCCTCCGATACCCGCAGCCATACCCAAGGGTTGAATAGTGGTTGCTGACCATGGATGAGCGAGCTGATACGCTTGAAAAATGCGGTCGGCAACAGGAAAATTCCAGTAACCCGTTTCGAGCTGTACTACCGGCTGTGCAAGCGATACGTAGTGTAGAATCAACCAGACGATAATGGTTAATTGAATCTTCATGCTTTTGCGGAACTTAGTATTTCTGTTACTGCCCGAAATGCGGTTTCCATGGCGCCGTGCAGTGTGCCATGATGTCCTCCTTTGTGTGTCGCCTCGCCTGCGAAGAATAGTTTTCCATTCATCGGTTGCGCCAGCAGTTCACGGGCATTCGAAATGCCCGGACCATCGTAAGAGCGGTTCCCCGGCCAATACTGTATCGATGCTTCGCTTACTTGGCCTTGAGTGGTTGGATATAGTTGGTAAAATTCATTTATAATGAATTCGAGTGGATTGGTTGTGATGCTTTCTATTTCCAAAGTTTGCGTTCCGGAAACTTCTGCGAATACCCATCCATCGTTCGTTACCTCAAACGAGTGCACCAATCCCGAACCAATGATTCTGCGCGTGCCAATGGGCCATGGTGCACTTGCTAATTTGAACATGCTGCAGTATGATGAATCAATACCTATTCGATCAATGGCTTGTTGTTTCGATGAATTAATTGGGGGATTGAATTCAATGGCTCCGCGTTGCAATGCATCTAGTGGAATAGTTACCAATACACGATCGCATGAGTATGTATTACCTGTGCTATCGGTAATGAGCACCTTATCGGAAGTAAAATCGATTGAACTCACTGCAGTTGCGAGCTGTGTTTTTTCGATGGCCTTCGCAAAGGATTTTTCCATTGCTTGTTCTAGCCGAACGGTCTCAATTTCATACACCGTATTGCCGGAGTTCCAGAGTGCATGTTGCCTGGCAATTCCTGCGGCGCTGATTCTATCTGCTGATGTGCCATAAACCTGAGCTGTTAGCACATCGAAAACCGGGGCCACATTATCACTTAGCTCGAGCGAATCGAAATAAGCTTGAGCGGTGATGTCGGCAGGTTCAATGGATTTAAGTCCTTCAACTGCCGCCAGCATATCAATGAAGAACGTGTTTTGATAAGCCTGTTCCTCCGTGTTGAGCATGCCGTTGAAATAGTAGAGTTCGCTTCCTGTTTGCGGTATAAGGTTAATTTGTTGGTCCTTCAGCAAATCAAACAAGATGCTGAATTGCCCATGTATCTTTTTTCGTTCCGCGGCACGAATTAGTTCTGAACCTTCAGGCAATGCATGCAGTCGTCCGCCCCAGGAAGTGCCTGCTTCGAGCACCTGTACATTGACTCCTTGTTTGATAAGTATTTCCGCAGCATACAATCCGGCTATTCCTGCACCGATAATGATGACATCACCGGAGAACGGATTTTCATGCTGCCATTCCGATTTTTTACATGCTTGTAGGAATGATGGAAGAAGCAACGTTCCTGTAGCGGCCCGACCTGTTTGAATTAGGAAGCGCCTGCGATTCATGTGAGTTTCAACTTTTCGGTAAACGTCCAGGCGATGGTTTTCGCGCGAAGTATCGCTTGTTCGGTTTTCTCTCCGCCGAAATTTTCGTGAGCGGTTTTTTCAAATAAATCGGTCCATCGACGCATTGCCTCGGCAGTGAGCGGAAGGTGAGCATGCATATCGAAAATATTGGTTGTATATCCGGGCTCATCCAACAACACGAACGACCAGAAATGCACCATGCGTGGTTTGTGATGTGTAAAATCAATTTTGGAGAAGTAAGGCGCTAGCACCTGGTCATTCAAAACAGCGTCATAGAAGAGATCTACGAGCGTTTGAATATCCTCGCGATTGGTTAGGTCGTGCCGCATTACAATCCGACTACAATCGATTTTTTGGGATAGGAGACCGTATAACGCAGTTGCTTCTTCATGATTTCGTTGGGTTGAAGTACAACCTTCCATGTGAGTTTCCCGGTGCTACTGTCCAGCACAGCACCGCTAATTTCTTCCATTTGTACTGATATTTCGCCATCTTGGGAGATAGGCAACTGATCTTCGATAATCAATTCAATACTCTGTTTTTTGTTGTTCTGAACTGTGATCTCGTAGGCCTTTCTGCTCGTTTTTTTGTTGCCGAGTAAATTGCTTTTGCAGAAGTCGCGCAACATCTCTCGCTTTATATTGATTGAACGGTCGCGTCCCAATGATAGATCCAGTGTGTCATTGGCTTGAGTGGGATCGATGTATCCTTTTCCTACAAATGTGCCTTTGAAATAAATATTGCTCTCACCGGGAAGGAGAGAGTATTGCGCCCAATTGCTAATACGTGCTTTCAGAAACGCATCGTTGTCGAGTTTGGGAATTGTGATGTATGCGTAGGTAGCCTGCAGTGATTCTGTCTGCATCATAACATCGTATTGGGCATTGTCACTAGGAATTGTGTAGGGAATGGATATTTTGAACTCGGTGTTGATGGTGTTTTGTTGTACTGTGACATATTCAGATTTGGAAACGACTCCTTTCGATCTTTTCATATCATCATATGCAGCAACGGATGGCGTTGCATTCGATATCATATCGCGCCTATCTGCCAAAGACTCTATCTGACTTATGCTTTGCTGATAGAGATACCACGGTGAAAGATATGGAATCTGTCCGCCAATAGTTGGGTTTCCTGTTGAAATTGTCAGGTTTACATTTTTCCAGTCTATGCCGGTACTCTGATAAACTTTTGCGCGATATGAAAATGAAATGGGCGAGTTAACATCTTCAGCGCGCAAATCATAAACAGGATACCAGCCTGCGTTTTGTACGAAATAAGACACACCAATTTCTGAACTGCCCGCTGCTTTTGCATCAAGTGCCAATGTTATTTCACTGGAATTGACGTTAGCGCGCGCATTCATGCTGTTGAGCGCATTTTGCAGACGCGCTATTTCCTGATTGTTGATTCGTTCTTTTTCTCCTATTTCCAAATATTTATAGGCATTTTCAGTGAGGCGTGAGCGAAAGAAATCGGCCATCTCTTTTAAGTCTTCAACGATAAGTGTCGAGGTTTCGCCTTTAATGTTTCGGTTGTATTCAAGCATTTGTTTTTCCTGCACGAGGACTTCTTTCAGCGCGGTCATTTCTTTTTGCTTGAACAATGCTTCATCCAGGCTGTCTTGCAGAGCGCGAAGTTTAGGAGTCTGCTCCACCGCGTTCAAATAGTTGATTTGATGACGTACACCCAGAATGGTGTATGCATCATTGCCTTCCACGCGTATGGAGTTGGCATCGAGGTGGGCCGGCAAACCGCCAATCTTAATCCGATTTTCACCGGCTTTTAAGGAAATCTTCCCTTTTTCGCTCACCTGAGCGCCCGACATAAATACCGTTACATCGGTAATTGTAGTTTCAACAGACTTTACATCGATTTGCGCATGAGCTGCAGCAGCGGTTATAAGGAATATAAGGCAGAGTATTCTGTTCATAGCGGATTATGTGTGGGTGTAAATGTAACAAGCAAAGCGAGCCATTGAAAATGGGAAAAATCGGATTTTTAATAGAGGGTTGAAAACTAAAATGCTTTTACTGATTTAACTCATACCCCTTGCTGACCCAATCCATGGAATCGGCATATGAAATGAACAAAGATTTGCCCATCGCAAAGAAGTTAAACCAAAAAACAAAATACAATGTCATTAATTAAATCAAAACCCGCATTTAGCGCTCCAAGTCTTTTCACTGATTTCTTCAACGATGGATTTTTCGATAATGAGCTAGTTAATTTTCCTCTCACTCGTTGGGTTCCGAATGCGAACGTGATTGAAGCCTCTGATGAGTACACAATCGAATTGGCTGTTCCCGGAATGAACAAGGATGAATTCAAAATCGAAGTTCAGGAAGATGTTGTTACCATTGAAGGACAACACGACGAGGAAAAGGAAGAGCGCGATGAGGAATACCAGCGCAAAGAATTTAGAACAACATCGTTCAAGCGTGCCTTCCGATTGCCGCAATCGGTAATAGCGGAGAAGGTTGACGCAAAGTACGTTCATGGCATTTTAAAGCTTACGCTCCCCAAACGTGAGGAGGCTAAGTCGATCGGCAAGAAGCTGATCAAGATTTCATAGATCGTGGTGATTAGGATTAGGCCGTCTTTCAATGAAGGCGGCCTTTTCTTTTCTTTTGTTGCATTAGGTTTATTTAGTTTAAATAGTATAATTTATCGGTATCTTCGACCGAGTTATGAGTGATTTTTTCGGTCCGAATATCAGTTTTGAGACAATCTTCAATCATGTGAATGAGGGTGTATTGATTGTCGATAGCCAAGGAACAATTCAACTTTCTAATTTAAAGTTGGGTGAAATATTTGGCTATGATGAGGGAGAGCTGCAGGGATGCAAGGTTGAAGTGCTAATACCTCATATGCTAGCCGGTCGTCATGAAAGGCATCGGGAAGAATACATGAACAATCCGGTGCGGCGCCCGATGGGAAAGAATATGACCCTGCATGGAAGGAGGAAGGATGGTGGTGAGTTCCCGATTGAAATTAGTTTGAGTTATGTTAAGAATGAGAATTCGTTGTTTGTGATAGCTTTTGTGATAGACATATCAGACCGATTTGAGCAGCAAGCGAGAATACAGCGAATGAACAGTGAACTGAAGTCGCTCAATGAGTCACTGGAAAAAAAGGTGGCAGAGCGAACACTCGTGTTGAAGGAAGCACTGCATGAGTTGGAGGTTTCACGGGATGAATTGTCCGAGGCACTCGAGAATGAGAAAGGACTGAATGAATTGAAATCTCGATTTATCTCAACGGCTTCACACGAGTTTAGGACGCCTTTAAGTACCATTTTGAGCAGTGTTTCGCTCATTCAAAAATATACAAGCTCTGAGGAGCAAGAAAAACGTGAAAAACACATTCTGAAGATAAAAAATGCTGTGAGTGGGCTGACGCAAATACTAAACGATTTCCTTTCACTGGGAAAATTGGAGGAGGGAAAGATGACCGCCAAGCCTGCATTGTATGATGTGTTTACGCTGGCTCGAGAAGTTGTATCTGACATAAATTCCGTTGTTCGAAGCGGTCAAACGATAACGTACAACACCGGATCATTTGAAATGATGATTGACCGACAGTTATTCCGCAATGTGATGTTTAATCTGCTTTC
>JAURKF010000186.1 GCA_030831885.1 Flavobacteriales bacterium | reverse complement strand
TCGGCTTCCACATCGAGGGGAGTGTATTCCTGAGTAATAGGGTTAATAGCAATTTGACCGCTTGTATAGAGCATTGCATTTGCTTTCACGGCTTGCGAATAGGGGCCAATGGGAAGGGGAGCTTGGTTGGTTTGGATGATGTGTTTCATGGGGGAAAGGTAGGGTGAAGGATGGCTGATTACGGATTGATAAGAGCGGTGGAAATTACAAAGTATAAATGAGTAAGTACGAAGTACCGGGAGGGTGTCTCTTTTTGTTTGCGCGGTTAGTGCGAAAGCGATGGGCGTGTGTGAGGCAGGCGACCCATCCCCCGGCCCCTTCCCAATGGGAAGGGGAGACCCTTCTCTTGAAATTCATGCTTTCGACACTTAGCATCTCCAATCAAACCCTTTACGAAAAAGGTCACCCCTTCCCTCTGGGCCGGGGGATGGGTTCTAAGCCCAACGCCCGCGGCGCCCTTGCGCACTACCCACTTCCAATAAAAGGATAGCCTCTGCGGTTACATCCCAAAAAAAAAGGGGCGCCCTTCGCGCCCCTCTATTTCACTGCTTCACTATTTCACTATTTCACTACTCAAGAACAATGTGCCTCACCGCCACCAACGCACCATTCGCGTCATAGATGCTCAGGTAGTACACACCCGCAACGCCCCACGCATTGATGTCGATATACGCCTGCTGACTGTTGACCGCACTAGAGTAGACCGTGGCACCCGCCGCATCGGTGATGACCGTATTGTAACCCGCCATGAGAGCAAAGTTGCCGTAGTCGATGGTGATGTGGTCGCTGGCAGGGTTGGGGAATACTGTTACCGTGTTCAACCAGCTTGGCTGCCCTTCTAAGCCAACAAAGGTGATGTCGATGAGCAGTGTGTCCGTAACCGTTACATACGTAGTTACCGTGTCGTAAATCGTCTCGTAGGTGTAGAGGGTATCGTACACGGTTTCGTAGGTAGTAAGTGTATCGTATATGGTTACATAGCTTGTGTCGTACACCGTAAACGTGCACGCATCGAGGGTGTAGAGTTCTTGCACTTCTTCGGGGGTGAGGGCGCGGTTCCAGATGCCGATGTCGTCTAGGGCGCCGTTGAAATTCAAGGGAAACGAGCTCCATGATTGACCGAAATACAGCTCCCCGCCTGCGCAATCATCAATCGTTCCTGTGTAATCAATTGAGTCGATTAGTTCTGAATCTATGTACATCTTCAAGACAGCACCATTGAATACCCCAATGAACTGATGCCATTCATTAATGATTGAGTTATTTTCAGAATTTACAAGGTTCCACCCTTGACCAGAAATACAATTGGACTCGGACTTTATGCCAAAACTATAATCAGTGTCTAGAGCGTATTGTTCATTTGAGGCATTGTCAAAATCTCCTTTGTAAATTAAGATAGATTGTTCTCCAAGTGCTGTTGTCGGTGGCTCAATCATCGAGGTCTTCAACCAAACCATCAACGAAATATGATCAGGTCGCAACGACGAATCATCTTGAACTACGATAAAATCATCCACTCCATCAAAATCATACGCCGCATTCGCATTCCCAAAGCGATCCTCCGTTAGCATTGCGCCATTGACGGTGCCATCATTGCCATTGCCACTTTCATCATTAGCGTTGCCGCAGAAGGGCCAGTAGCCTACGAGGCCTTGCTGAAGGTTGGAGGGGAGGGAGGTGCAGTTGCTTGCTACGGTTGGGCATTGGCCGGTGTAAAGTGCTTGTATTTCTTGTTCGGTGAGGGCGCGGTTGTAGATTGCGATGTCGTCCATAATCCCGTGGAAAAATTCTGGAAGACCGCAGTTACAGGAACCCATTGTCAGCGGAGCTTGAACATCAATGCTTGGAATACTAAAGTTGTTTCCAAAACAAGAACTTCCTGCTAAATCTCCATTTATATAAAAATGAACTGTGTTATTCATAATTACCAAAACAACATTTGTCCATTGATTTACGTCATCCGACACTAAATAATCTGAGAATCTTAATTCATATTGTGCACCGGCATTATTCCTTCGACCTGTAAGATATTTATTAACTTCTTGTGGACATCCTCCAGGTCCAAAAGTATGAGAAGCGCCTAAACTATAGTTCCACTCACCATTTCCGCCCCTTTTGTTTACGAAGGTTTCATACCCACCAGTATTTCCGCTGCTATTCTTCCAGACTGAAATTGTTAAATCATTTGTTATTGCGATAGAATTCGAATGTGGCACTGAAATGTTATCTGATTGCCCATTAAAGTAGTAGGCGCTATTGACATTCCCAAACCTATCCTCTGTCAGCGTCGCACCATTCACAGTGCCATCATTTCCATTCCCACTTTCATCGTTGGCATTACCATTAAAAGGCCACCAGCCCACGAGGCCGTCGGTGGGAACATAGGCGGGAACTTGCGCCGCCGCGGGCAGGGCGAGTAGCGAGAGGCACGCCCAAGCAAATACATACAAAGTTTTTTTCATAACAAATAGGTTGTAGTGCTGCCTTGTCCCTGCGGCAGGGTTGGTATAAAAAAATCAGCGTGGGACAGTTGCCATGCTCGTATCTGAGGGAGTCGAAGCCCTTACCTACAAAGCAAAGCAACGCCCACGCTTTTAACGTAGGCGTTTGCTTGTGCTCCCTGTAGGTATTGAAATTTCTACTTTTCAGATACAGGATCTTCGCAAACGCTAATCTTGTTTTCGTTCATGGTGAACTGCGCGTGTGCAATTCGGGGACGAAGATATGGAACCTCGGCTTCGCTCGGTTAACGGAGAGTTAAGTACGAATTACAAATTACGAAGTACCGATGTGTGCTGCTTTTCGAGGAAGGGCGGGGTGCGATTCAAATGACTATTTCACTACTTCACTACTTCACTATTCACTACTTCACTATTCACTACTTCACTCCACAAAGCACCAACTACCAAGACCGCGGTTCTTATGGCCGGTCCTCGGCTGAATAGAAATTTATTTTATATTTACCTCCATGAGCATTATAATGATTGAGGCAGATGCCCAAAGCAGTAAGATATTATCATCGCTTGCCAAGCGACTCGGAGGCAAGGTTGTGGGGCTTACACGCCGCCAGTATGAAGATTTTATGCTGGGCGAACTCATCGACAAAACGAAGACCAAGCGGACTGTTTCCAGGTCTGCCGTGATGAGAGAATTGCAGAAAAAATGAAGGTCGAGTTTGATCATTCGTTTCTCAAGTCATTGCGCAAACTGAAGGATGTTCAAATTCGCGAAAAGGTTCAACAGCTCATCCTTTCTCTTGAAAAATCTGATTCGCTCTCTCATATTTCAAGTGTAAAAAAAATAGTGGGATTCAAGAGCTATTATCGAGTTCGAATTGGGGACTATCGATTAGGTCTTGAGAAATTAAATGCGGATTCGGTTCGGCTCATCGTTATTGCCCATCGAAAGGATATCTACGATTTATTTCCTTAATTAGCAATCACAGGCCTTGGCTTAGCGCGGGTACCGAAGGGTGAAGTACGAATGAGTAAGTACAAAGTCCCGAAAGGGAGGTTCTTCTCACGGAAGTGCGGTGTTCGATTCAAATGACTATTTCACTACTTCACTATTCACTACTTCACTATTCACTACTTCACTATTCACTTTAAACCTCCAAAGAATGTGAATCGCTTACGTGAATCCCTGAACCTCTTAAATTTGGCCTATGACGATATTTAGAATTTTCACGCTGACGGTTTTGGCGATTGTGCTGATGGCCTTTGCTTCTGCACCTCCTTCTTACAAGGTGGCCGTGCTAAAGTACAAGGGCGGCGGTGACTATTACTCCAACCCCACCAGTGTGCCCAATCTGGTCGATTTTGCCAATAAGAATTTGTCCACCAACATCGATAAGGATGTGCCTTACATCGAAGTGGGCAATCCGGAAATCATCAACTTTCCTTTTGTGCACATGACAGGGCATGGCAATGTAGTGTTCAGCGCATCCGATGCAAGCAACCTGCGCAGCTACTTGTTGGGCGGTGGTTTTCTGCATATCTCCGACAACTTCGGTATGGACAAGTTTGTGCGAAAGGAGATGAAGAAGGTTTTTCCTGAATTGGATTTTATTGAGCTTCCGTTTAGTCATCCCATTTATCATCAGACGTATGATTTCCCGAATGGCTTGCCTAAAATCCACGAGCACGATAAAAAAGCACCACAAGGTTTCGGCTTGTTATGGGAAGGTCGCTTAGTCTGTTTCTATGATTACGAGTGCGACCTTGGCGATGGCTGGGAAGATTTCGAAGTGCACAAAGACTCTGACGAAGCCCGCACTAAGGCGTTGAAGATGGGGGCGAATATCTTGCAGTATGTGATGATGGGCGATGACTGACCTCGGCTTCGCTCTGTCAGGTGGTCTCGGCTGCGCTTGGTCGGCTGGCCTCGGCTTCGCTCGGTCACCTGGCCTCGAATGGGCTTGTTTGGCAATGACTGCTCTCCGTGAGCCTTGGCTGCACTCGGTCACCGTTGACTGAGCGAAGTCGAAGTCAGCGGTGACCGGGATATACCGAGCTCGAGTAATTGTACAAAATGATTGAATGGTGAAGAAATACTCCGGAATTAATGAGGCTGCGTTGAAGGCATTTCTCGATGCGAAGTACGACCAATTCAATGTGTCGGCGTTTATCGATGACGATCCCGTTTCCATTCCGCATCGGTTCACAAGCCGTCAGGATATTGAGATTGCGGCTTTTCTGACTGCCACCATCAGCTGGGGCAATCGCAAAGCCATTATCAAGAGTGCTTCGCGCATGATGGAGTTGATGGATGATGCACCGTATGATTTTGTGATGAATTTCTCAGGGCGTGATGTGAAGGCAATCAAGGGTTTTGTTCACCGCACCTTTAACGCGGGCGACTTTGCGGTCTTCCTGAAAGCGCTGCGGAATATGTATGAGGAGCATGAATCGATGGAGTCTTGTTTCAGCGATTCAATAGCAGCACATGGAAAAACGAGTCACTCCATTTCGGAATTCAAGCAGCGCTTCTTTAGCATTCCACATGCGGCGCGTTCGGAGAAGCATGTGTCTGATCCGCTTTCCGGCTCAAGTGCCAAGCGCATGAATATGTTTTTGCGCTGGATGGTACGAAAGGATAAAAACGCGGTGGATTTGGGTCTCTGGAAAAATATTTCACCTGCACATTTATCAATCCCGCTCGATGTGCACTCAGGCAATGTTGCACGCCAACTCGGTATGCTAACACGCAAGCAAAACGATGCGCGTGCTGTACAAGAGCTCGACGCAGTGCTTCGTAGGTTGGATCCTACCGATCCTGTGAAATATGACTATGCGTTGTTTGGGTTGGGGGCGATTGAGAAGTGGTGAGTGAATATTCCTTTGAGGAATAACGTAGTCTTCATTATGCCGGTGCGCGAAATAATAGCTGTGTAGTTTGGCCGCTTGGAAATCTAAATCTAGCTGCTATGAAAGTAAATACAGACATCTTGATCCAAGAACGAATCGCACGGTCGATTATCATCGTGCGCAACCAGCAGGTATTAATGGATTCCGATTTGGCCGAGTTGTATGGCGTTGAGACGAAGCGGCTGAATGAGCAAGTAAAAAGAAATCTAGAGCGATTCCCGGAAGATTTCATGTTTCAGCTGACTCAACAAGAGTGGGAGAAATTGAAGACACATCTGCATGATTCGCCTGAATCATCCTCTTTAAGGTCGCAATTTGCGACCTTAGAAAAGGGCAAAGGCAGGCATCGGAAATTTCCTCCCTATGTGTTTACTGAACAGGGCGTCGCTATGCTTTCTTCTGTATTGAACAGCTCAACGGCCATTCAGGTCAATATTTCCATCATGCGTGTATTCGTCAGTATGCGCGCATGAGCCTTGAACTATGACGACCTGTTGGATAAAATCAACGAGTTGAACGCAAATCAAACGGCGCACAATGATCATATACAGCACATTTATCAGGTCATAGAAGAATTGCTGCGGCCTGCGATGAGTAATAGAAGACTTATCGGATTTAACAGAGAAGAACCATAACGATTTTAATCGGCTCAGACTTCAAACTGCAGCGTTTCAACGCATATGAAACGACCCGACTGATTCGGTCAAGTATGATTATGCCTTGTTTGGTTTGGGGCGATTGAGAAGTGGTAGGGGGATTACGAATTACGAATTACGGATTACGGATGGGGCGTTCCTTGGCATTGGTTCTTGGTGTGCCTATGAATTGAAATGGTGCATGTGAAAAGGGAATTCGCTATTTTTGACACAATCAGTCAACACGTTTCATGTCAACAGAAACCATTGGACATATGCTTCGCCGATTACGCATAGAAAGCAAGCTTCCTTTGCGTAAAGTTGCCGCATTGGTCGACGTGGATGTTGCTATTCTTAGCAAGATGGAGCGCGGCGAGCGACGATTGACGAAGACAATGGTGCAGAAACTGGCGAAGCTCTACAACCGGGATGCGGATGAATTGCTGGTATTGTATTTACGCGACAAAGTGTTGCAAGAAGTTGGCGATGATCAGTTGGCGATAAGGGCCTTGCAAGTGGCTGAAAAGGCTGTTAGCTACAAGGCTGCTAGCAGCCAACCTGAATCGAGTCTTGTAAGTGTAATTAAGTCCGCGCTAAAGAGCGACGGGCGTGTTGAAGGCGCTTGGTTATTTGGTTCGGTGGCACGCGGAGAGGCAAGAAGGGATAGTGACGTTGATATCATGGTGGAGCTGAACAAGAAGAAGAAATACTCCTTTTTCGACCTGGCGGATATCGCGTATCGAATAGAACAGAAAATCAACCGCAAAGTCGATTTGGTAGAGAAGGGATGTCTCAAAAATTTCGCACTGGGAAGTGCGCAACAAGATTGGATTAAAATCTATGGGTAGTCCAACGCCAAAGGAGCGTATCGAACATATTCTCGAGGCCATACGCCTTATCAAAGAATTTGTATCGGGTATGAATCAGAAAACCTTTAGTCATGATGTAAAGGTTCAGAGCGCAGTGCAATACCAGTTTCTCATTATTGGTGAGGCCATTCGTCACATCGATGATGAACTGCTTGCTAAGTACGATTATCCATGGCATATCCCGCGCTCCTTTCGCAACTTCATTATCCATGTGTACCATGGGATCAAAGCTGAAAGAATTTACTATGCTACACAAGACTTGGACGTGCTCGAGAAACACATGCAAAGCATTCTGGAGAATGAGTTCAGGTCCTGAGAAAAGCAAGAAATCGAATGCAGGTTACAACGCATACCTATTCTCTTCAATCACTTTCGCTGCTACTTTCCTGCGAGCCTCTTTGACATTAAATGGTTCTGTTTTCGTGAAGCGGCGCAAGCCCATCAGCATCATGCGCAGCTCATCGCCGCTGCCAAATGCGAGCAGGGCTTCCTTTCCTGCGACTGCAATATTCTCAGCACAATCATAGCAAAATACTTTTAGCATTTCTTCTTGCAATTCGGTATTTGTTCCCGAGCCATTCAGTTTCTCGACGCGCAGAAGCATGGATTCTGCTGCATAAGTAGCGATAATCATATCGGCCACGTGCATAAGTACTTCCTGCTCTTTTTCAAGTTGCATCATGAGTTTCTGAACGGCGGCACCTGCAACGAGCAAAACTGCTTTCTTGAATTGCTTCACATACGTATGGCATTGCTCAAATGTGTTGGATGGCGCCTCACCAAAATCGGGTATCGCCATGAGTTCGTTGGCAACGTTCATGGCGGGTGTCATAAGGTCGAGTTCTCCTTTCATGGCTTTCTTCAAAATCATGTCGACGATGAGCAAGCGATTGATTTCATTGGTGCCTTCGAAGATTCGGTTGATACGCGCGTCGCGATAGGCCCTTTCCACGCGGGTTTCGGCGCTGTATCCCATGCCACCGTGAATTTGCACGGCTTCGTCTACCACGTAGTCGAGTACTTCCGATCCGAGCACTTTCAAGATGGCGCATTCAGGCGCAAATGATGCTATGCCTTTCAATACCGCCTTACCTTTTTCCATTCCTGCTTGCTGCAATGAGGCAATCTCATCGTCGATGTTTTGCGTTGCACGGTACAAAGCGCTTTCCGTTGCATAGATTCGAATGGCCATGTCGCCGAGCTTGTGACGAATGGCGCCGTATTTCATGATAGGTCTTCCAAACTGCTGACGTTCGTTGGCATAGTTGATGGCGTAAGTGATAGACTCTTTTGCGCCTCCCAATACACCCCCACCCAATTTGATGCGACCGATATTGAGGATGTTTACTGCGATTTTGAATCCATTGCCGCGTTCGCTCAGCAGATTCTCAACCGGCACTTTCACATTGTTGAAGAAAATCTGGCGGGTTGAAGATCCTTTGATGCCCATTTTCTTTTCTTCCGCATTGAAGGTGATTCCTTCCATGTCGCGGGTGAGGATAAAGGCCGACAGGTTTTCGTCGTTGTCGATTTTCGCAAACACAGTGAGCACATGTGCGAATCCACCATTGGTAATCCACATCTTTTGTCCGTTGATGATGTAGTGCTTTCCGTCTTCGCTTAACACGGCTTTCGTTTTCCCGCTGTTGGCATCCGATCCGCTTCCGGGCTCAGTGAGGCAGTAGCAGCCTTTCCACTCGCCCGTAGCGAGTTTGGGAATGAAACGTTTCTTCTGGTCTTCATTGCCATAGTATAAAATGGGCAACGTTCCGATTCCCGTATGCGCTCCATATGCCACGCTGAAGGAATGTCCTGCTCCGAGCACCTCTGTAGTGAGCATTGAAGTCTTGAAGTCCATACCCATGCCGCCGAGCTCTTCGGGGATGGAAATACTCAGTAGCCCCAACTCACCTGCTTTGTCGAGAATGCTCTCCATCAATCCTTCCTGCTGGTAATCGATGGCATCGAGATGGGGAACGATTTCCTGATTGATAAAATCGTGACATGTTTGCTTCATCATCAATTGTTCTTCACCGAATTCTTCGGGAATAAACACCTGGCTGCAATCGATGTCCTTGATAAGGAACTCACCACCGGTGAGCGTTTTGGAACTTGGAGTTGACATAGTATCTATTTTTCTGATCAATTCAATAATTCAAAAATTCCGGCAGCACCTTGCCCGGTTCCTACGCACATGGTCACCATGCCGTACTTGTTCTTTCTGCGCCGCATTTCATTTAGCAGCTGCACGGTGAGTTTCGCGCCTGTGCATCCAAGCGGATGGCCCAATGCAATCGCACCGCCGTTCACATTCACGCGTGACGCATCGAGTCCGAGTGTTTCTATGACAGCAAGTGATTGTGATGCAAAAGCTTCGTTGAGCTCAATGAGGTCGATATCGCTTTGCTTCAATGCTGCGCGCTGCAACGCACCGGGAATGGCATAGATAGGACCCACACCCATGATGCGCGGCTCCAATGCGGCGACGTGATAACTCATGAGGCGCGCTTTGGGTTGGATGTTCAATCGCTTAAGCATCGATTCGCTTACAATCATCACGAATGCAGCGCCATCCGATGTTTGGGAAGAATTGCCTGCCGTCACTGAGCCCATTGCATCGAAGACAGGTTTCAATTTGGCCAGAGCTTCTACCGAGGTGTCTTTACGTGCACCTTCATCGGTATCGACGATGTATTTACGTTCAGTGCGTTTTTCGTTTGCGTCAAGAAAAATGTCGGTGACTTCGACAGGCACAATCTCTTCTTTCCACTTGCCGCTTTCAATTGCTGCTACGGCTTTTTGGTGCGAAGTGTAAGCGAATACGTCTTGTGCTTCGCGAGAAATTTTATAGTCAGTTGCTACTGCTTCGGCTGTGAGCCCCATACCCCAATACCAATCGGGATGTTCTTTGGCCACTTTTGCATTGGGCACTATACGCCAGCCGCCGAATGGAATTGGCGACATGGTTTCTACTCCGCCTGCGATGATACAGTCGGCCATGCCTGCATGAATTTTTGCTGAAGCGATGGCTATGGTTTCCAAACCACTCGAACAGTAGCGATTCACGGTCATGCCGGGC
>JAURKF010000185.1 GCA_030831885.1 Flavobacteriales bacterium | reverse complement strand
CGATGGACTGAGTTGCGATACGTGCGAGCAGACACTCGCTTCGCCCGCCGAGCCAACAACGTACCATCTTGCTATTCTTGATGACTTTGGATGTATCAATGATGATACGGTTTACGTGCGGCCATACTATCCCATCTATGTACCCAATGCCTTTACTCCTAATGATGATGGTGTTAATGATGTATTTCGCGCGGAAGGTCAAGGCGTAACAGGATTCCATATGCAAATTTTCGATCGATGGGGCATTCCTGTTTTTGAGTCGTTTGATCTGAATGTGCCTTGGACAGGCGATAGTGGCGGCGGTTACTATGCTCCCAACGATGTATATGATTGGGTGATTGAATTCGATTCGCGCGAACGTCGAACAACATTGACCGGCCATGTAATACTGGCGCGCTGAAACTTTGTGTGCGACCCCTTTCCCCGAATATCTTAGCCGCACATTTTATATCGACCGCTATGGCTTATGAAAACATTGTAGTCTCTACCGAACAGTCGGTAATGACAATAACCATCAACCGACCTTCACAGTTGAATGCTCTGAACAGTGATACAATTCAGGAGCTGAATAAGGCGCTAGCATTGGCAGAAATTAATCCTGAAGTTCGTGTAATTGTACTCACCGGAAGCGGTGAGAAGGCCTTTGTTGCCGGGGCAGATATTAAAGAGTTTGCTGATTACAGCGCGGAGCAAGGACGTTTGTTGAGTGCGCTCGGGCACAAGTTGTTGTTCGATTTTGTGGAGAATATGAATAAGCCCGTCATCGCGGCTGTTAATGGTTTTGCGTTGGGTGGGGGTTTGGAGTTGGCCATGTCTTGTCACATGCGCATCGCCTCTGATAATGCCAAGATGGGCTTGCCTGAAGTGACGCTTGGAGTAATACCCGGGTATGGCGGAACGCAACGACTGGCACAATTGGTTGGCAAAGGGAAGGCGATGGAAATGATAACATCTGCTGCTATGATTGCTGCAGATGAAGCGAAGGAATGGGGATTGCTCAATCGCGTGGTGCCCCAAGCGGAACTCATGACGGCCGTAAATGAATTGGCGCAAAAGATTGCTAAAAATTCTCCCACCGCGATTGCCGCAGCAATTCGCTCAGTAAACGCAGGATTCAAGCCGGGTAGTAACGGATTAAATGAAGAAATACGTGAGTTCGGCCGCTGCTTCGGCACTGCCGATTTCCGCGAAGGCACCACCGCATTTCTTGAAAAGCGTAAACCTGTTTTTGAGGGGAAATAATGTCGGTATCTGTTCAGATTATCAATAAGTCCAAACACCCGCTGCCCGCCTATGAAACAGAGCAGGCCGCAGGTATGGATGTGCGTGCCAATATCGATGAGCCCATGCGACTTGGACCTCTGGAGCGTGCTATAGTTCCCACGGGATTATTTGTTGCGCTTCCCGTTGGCTATGAACTGCAGGTAAGGCCCCGAAGTGGGCTGGCGGCTAAACAAGGAATCACCGTTCTCAATTCGCCCGGTACTGTTGACTCCGATTATCGGGGTGAAATCAAGGTTATCCTCGTGAATCTGTCGAATCAAATGGTGCATATAAACGATGGCGATCGGATTGCTCAGTTCGTAATAGCTCGGCATGAGCGAGCAGCCTGGGAGCAAACGGATGCACTTGGTGAAACGGCTCGCGGAGCAGGTGGATTTGGAAGTACAGGTAAGATCTGATTGCACTTATATCGAATGAACCTAAATTGTGGAGGTTGGTTTCTACATTACTTTGTGTAGCATAAATTCGCGCAACATTTTTCAATCCAACCCACGCTATGGCAAAAGGTCTTTTTGGAAGCTCACTGGTGAAGAAGTTCTGGATGTCGATTACCGGTCTTTTTCTCATTTCGTTTCTTGTAGTTCACTGTGCATTGAATGCATTGATTTTCGCTAATGATGGCGGCGATTTATTCAATCAAGGCGCCCACTTCATGGGAACCAATATCATCATTCGCACGATGGAAATTGTGCTTTTCGCGGGATTGATTGCCCACGTTGTGGATGGTTTGATGCTCTATTTTCAAAACCGCTCCGCACGTCCGGTGAAGTATGCATACGAAAAACCATCAGCCAGCAGCAAGTGGTATTCGCGCAGCATGGCATTGTTGGGAACGCTCATCTTGTTGTTCCTCATTTTGCACCTGTATCACTTTTGGTTGAGAACGCGAATTACAGGTCTTACCATTGTGCCGAATCATCGCTTTGGACTTGAAGATTTGTATGGTGAAATGAAATTTGTGTTCAGTCATCTATGGGTTGTTATTGTTTACGTGCTTGGATGTTTTTCACTTTTCTGGCACTTGCTGCATGGTTTCCGCAGCGCGTTTCAATCGCTTGGATTGAATTACACCAAATACAAAAACGCTATAGCATTCTGTGGTGATTTGTTCAGCGTAGTAATCCCTACAGTTTTCGCCGCTATGCCGGTAAGCATGTACATGGGATGGGTTCAGTAATGATTGTAGATTAAAGCACCTTAAAACGAATGGAGCTCAATTCGAAAATACCCGATGGATCACTCGATCAGAAGTGGACCAAATACAAGGGAAGTGTACGCCTGGTAAATCCGGCCAACAAAAGAAGCATCGATGTAATTGTGGTAGGAACCGGGCTTGCCGGTGCATCTGCTGCAGCATCGCTTGCAGAAATGGGGTACAGTGTGAAAGCACTTTGCTTCCAGGATTCTCCGCGTCGTGCCCACAGTATTGCTGCGCAAGGAGGTATCAACGCCGCGAAGAATTACATGAACGATGGTGATTCCACCTACCGTTTGTTTTACGATACCATCAAGGGTGGCGACTACCGTGCTCGCGAGGCCAATGTGCATCGCTTAGCGGAAGTAAGCGCCAATATCATTGACCAGT
>JAURKF010000184.1 GCA_030831885.1 Flavobacteriales bacterium | reverse complement strand
GTGCCGCTTTAAAAATAGCGATGGCAAGACTCAGTTGGTGCATACACTCAACGGTAGTGCGCTTGCACTGCCACGTATCGTAGCATCACTGCTTGAAAACAATCAAACCCCGGAAGGAATTCGCATCCCTGCGGCACTTGTGCCATACACGGGCTTTGACATGATCCGGAAATAACTGATATCGTAGTCACCGGACAACGATTTTGATTTTTTTCATAAATACGCGAACCCTGCGCACCGCGCCATGGGCTAACTTAGCTGCCATGCGATTTCTTGCAATCCATTTCTTTCTCGCAATTCTTAGCATAGCGACCTTGTTTCAGTCATGCTCAGAGCCGCGTAACTTCGACTCTGAAATTCGAGCTATTGACTCATTGAATAGTGTAATGGAAAATACAATTCATTCGCTTGACACCTGTGTTCTGGAAATTTCAGACTCCATTACGCGACAACTAGCCTTTATTCAAAACAATTACAGCGGAGAAATAAAGGAAACTATGGCTCGTTCCCTGCTGCGCTTTGGCGACTTTCGCAATAAGACGAACACCCTAGAGCAATGGAAAGATTCGCTGCACAATCGCAATGACCAACTGGAAAACGAGCTGCATGCGTTGCGCAATACACTTGCCGATCGGGCAACTCACAATGGCCGGCACGAGGAAATTACAGAATTCTACGCCGACTCCTTGGTTCAAAGCCTTGTTGGAAAACAACAGCAATGGCACACTCGAGTGAACGAATGGATACAACAACATCAAAAAACGTTGACGCAATGGCAGCTCGCTAACGATACCATTTTGATTTGGCGTGATTCAATACCACAACGCACACAACAATGACCAAGAACTGGCTTCTCATATTATTATTCATGCTCTGTGGCTTTTGTGTCGAAGCTCAGGAAACGGACAATGAGCTCGCTGACTATTACTACAACCAAGGCATGTTTGAGCAAGCCAAATTGTACTACGAAAAAATTTACAAGACCAACAAAACATCTAAGGTGTTCAACAACTATCTGAACACACTCATTGCGCTTCGCGAATTCGAAGAGGCCGAGAAAATGGCCAAGAAAAAAATCAAAGAAGATGCGAAGGATGGAGTTGGATATGTGAAGTTGGGTGATCTCTATCGCAAATTCAACATGCCTGAAAAAGCAACGGAGCAATTTGATGAAGCCGTTAAACGAGTAGAACCAACTCGTTCCAACATACAACGTCTGGCGAATGAGTTTGGCCTTATCAATGAATTTGATTATGCATTGAAGGTGTATGAAAAGGGACGCGAACAATCGAAAGACGGATACAACTTCACCTATGAGGTTGCCAATATGAAAGGCAATCTGGGCGACCTACCCGGTATGACCGAAGCCTTTCTTGATTTGGTGGCCGAAGAGCCTCATTATTTGCAGACCGTACAAAACTCTTTCAACCGATTACTCAACCTCGAGGAAAATAAAGAAAACCTCGACATGTTGAAAACGGCCTTGCTGAAACGAGCGCAAAAATCGCCCGACAAAACAATCTATGCCGAAATGCTCGCTTGGTTGTTCATGCAGAAAAAAGACTTCGCTTCTGCACTGGTGCAGTCTATTGCACTCGATAAACTGCAAAACGAAAATGGGAGTCGCCTCATCAATTTGGCGCAACTAGCCTTAAACAACGGAGATTATGAAACCGCTCGAAAAGCCTATCAGGCGGTTATTGACAAAGGACCCGCTACAGAATTTTACATAACCGCTCGCATTGAAAAACTGCAAGTCTCCAAGGAGGAACTTGCTCAGAAACCGCTGAGCGACTCATCGCTTTACGCAGCCCTCGAAAACGATTATTTAGCAGCCCTTAATGAATTGGGAAGAAGCAACGAAACGGCTATACTCATGAAAGAACTAGCTCATGTGCAGGCATTTCATCTCCGAAAGCCTAACGAGGCAGTAGCTCTGTTACGCGAGGCAATAGCGCTGCCGGGTGTTTACAATAAAACACTGGCTGTTTGTAAACTTGAGTTGGGCGATGTTCAAGTATTCAACAGCGACATTTGGGAAGCCTCATTGCTATTCTCTCAAGTGGAACTCGACTTCAAAGACGACATACTCGGCAATGAAGCGAAATTTCGAAACGCCCGTATTTCCTACTTCACAGGCGACTTCGAATGGGCACAGGGTCAGCTCGACGCACTAAAAGCTTCAACATCCAAACTGATTTCAAATGATGCCATCGACCTATCGCTCCTGATTACAGATAACTTCAATATGGACACCACTACAGCGCCCATGATGATGTACGCTCGAGCCGACCTATTGGCATATCAAAACCGATATGGCGAGTGCATAACTACACTCGATTCCATACTAACCCAATATCCCTCGCATTCATTAACTGATGAGATTAAAATGCTCAAGGCTTCTATTTTCTCAAAGCAAGAGAAATTCGATCTCGCGCGCGATTTATACCAAAACGTAGTCGATTTGCATTTTATGGATATTACCGCCGATGATGCGTTATACAAGCTCGCGATTTTATATGAGCAAGTGTATTCGGATAAAACAAAAGCCATGTCGCTCTACGAAAAACTGATAACCGAATTCCCCGCCAGCCTTTACGTAGTAGAAGCGCGCAAACGTTTTAGAGCACTTCGTGGAGACGAGATTAATTAGACAATTGTCCGGCTTCCACTGCCTCATTGAGGATTTCTTCAGCCTTTTCGAACTCAATATCTGACAACGCTTGTTGCAACTGAGAGAGAACTACTCTTTTCTCCTGAGTTGCAGATGCCATTACCTCTTCTATAAGATCCTGCGCTGCGGCATCACTATCCGAAATTAATTTCCCTAGTGTATTTACAAATTCACTCCAGTCAACTTCTGAAACAACTTCAGAAGTTGAAAAATTGCGGGCTGCTACCGGCACTTTTTCGCGGATTTCGCGCAAGACTGTTTCCATTTTAACCGTCAGCAATTGCATTTGAGAAATCAAATCCACCCGTATCTTGTTTTCACCAGCCTCCTTGGAATTCTTCAATTGCACGGATAACTTTTGCGCCAAATCAAACACTTCCATGGCACCCACGTTACCGCTCACACCGGCCATGGTATGAAGATATTCTATCAAACCATCAATATCCGAACTCATTACTTTCGTACGCACCTCTGTAGAGACATTTACATACTTACTTGCAAATTTCAACAACAAGGCGTGATACGATTGCGTCTTCGAACCGGACCTCTTCAAGCCCTCATCGTATGCAATGAATTGCATTTTGATTCCTGTTTCCCGCTTTGACACGGTTGGTGCTGATGCCTCTTGCAGGTTCAACCCCTTAATGAATCGCACCAATGTTCGATACAAAATATCAGGATCAATAGGCTTCGTTATATGATCATTCATTCCTGCAGCAATGCTTTTTTCATACTCACCTTTCACGGCATGTGCTGTCATGGCAATAATGGGCAATGATTCAGAAGAAATCGACTTGCGTATTTCACGCGTTGCAGTGAGACCATCCATCTCCGGCATTTGAATGTCCATCAGTATTAGGTCATACTGTTTGTTTGACGCCAACTCCAAGGCCATCATACCATTTGTTGCGCAATCCACATTTGCACCAACGTCACGCAATAACTCGGTGGCCAAATCCATATTTATCTCATTGTCTTCGACCAACAACAACTGCGCACCCTGCAGATGCTCTTTGTAAATCTCCATAAAATCAACCTCAGTCGAACGATTGCGCATGCGCTTATGCTCTTGCTGAAGCACTTCAGCTATCGTATCATTCAACGTCGAAATACCGATAGGCTTGATCAAAAGACCATCCACCAAATTCTTATTAAGCGCATCTCTCACTGCCTCAGCGCCATGAGAAGTAACCATAACTACCGATGGTATTCGCTCGGCACCCACCTCCTTGATTTCTTTAACCAACTCTAGTCCCGTCATTCCGGGCATCTTCCAATCTATAACGAGCAATGAAATTTCTTCACCTCTGGCAAGTGACTCATCCCACATGCGCTTGGCATCAGGCGCATTTTCTGCAACCAATACGTTGAAACCAAGTGATTGCAGCATTTCCGTCAATACCATGCGCGCACTCTCAGAATCATCAGCAAGCAATGCAGTAAGACCATAATCGGGCAATGACACAGTTTCTTGAGGAGCTTCAGCATGTGAAAAGAATGCATTGAAGGTAAACTCCGATCCAACACCGGGCTCGCTCGACGCATTTAACTCTCCATCCATCATCTCCACAATGCGGCGGCAAATGGTAAGACCCAATCCGGTGCCTCCATATTTACGTGTAGTCGATAAATCTGCTTGTTGAAATGGGCTGAACAAATTCTTCAGTTGACTTTCAGTAATACCGATGCCTGAGTCTTTAATCGTAAAATTTACAATGCAACCATAGGGCAATGATTTGAGCAGCTTTGCCATGACTCGAATTTCACCGCGCTCGGTAAACTTCGCAGCATTATCCGTGAGGTTCAGCAATACCTGTCTAAGTCGCAAACTATCACCAAGCACGAAGCGTGGGATACTTGCATCTACATAGGTCACAAACTCAACTTCTGATTTTTGCTGCAATTTGACGTTGACCGCATCCGCTACTTCCGAAACCACATCCGATATTGCCATCGTAGCGTTTTCAAGTGTCAACTTACCGGCTTCTATTTTCGAAAAATCGAGAATGTCGTCAATGATACGCAAGAGATTCTTCGCCGAAACGTCAATCTTTTTGTGGTAGTCAGCCTGCTTTTCATTCAGTGATGTTTTTCCCATCAGATAATTCATGCCGATGATAGCATTCATGGGAGTGCGTATTTCATGCGACATATTAGCCAGAAATTCGCTTTTAGAGCGGCTAGAACTTTCGGCCATTTCGCGCAATACCACCATCTGCTGGTAACGCTCGTTTGCAATTGCTGCATTCCTGTTTGCCCAATCAATTTTTCGACTGCCATACCACGAATAAAAGGCTATGGCAAACGGACACAAATCGGCTATCCAGCATGCCGGGGTGCTTACATGCACTTGCCACATTCCCGACCAGCTTATCGCAGGCAGTGCCCATGCTGCTTCTATGTACGTAATAAGGGCTGCTATCAAACAGCCAAGAAGGAAACCCAATGCAATATGAATTTCCTTCTCTGTCTTAAATGCCTTACGCACCAAAGCGCTGTCTTCGATAGCCATGATTACAGCGCAACATTACACTTGCTTAATCATCTGCACGTTGATGAGCAACTTTATCTCATCCGAAAGAACGATACTGCCGTCATCGGTACTTGCATTCCAATGCAATCCAAAATCGGCGCGCTGCACTGTTCCACTCATCTCAAATCCTGCGCGCAACAATCCCCAGAGATCCACAACAGACCCTTTGTAGGACACTTCAAGGGCTATAGGCTTTTTAACTCCACGAATAGTAATGTCTCCATATAAGAGGTAATCTTTATCGCCAGTCTTTTCAAATTTAGAAGAGGTGAATGACAACTTGGGATAGGTTGCAGCATCGAAAAAATCATTGGTACGCAAATGTTCGTCGCGCTGACTATTCCGAGTGTTTATAGAAGCAACTTCAGCTTCGAAAGATATTTCCGCATCCGTAAAATCGGGTGAGTCGGAATGCATGCTTCCTGTGCTGTTTTCGAATGTTCCAGTTACATTGGTGATCATCATGTGGCGCACTTTGAAAGTAACCTCGCTGTGCGCGGGATCCATAAGCCATAGTTGTTTTGACATAATTCGTGGTGATATTTGTGATAGGCAAAGATGCGGTGTTTCAAGTAAACAGAGTTGTGCCAAATGAAAAAAACCCGAAGTTTCCTCCGGGGTAGATCATAAATCAACCGTTGAGTGCGCAAATGAATTCAGTTCACGGTTCTGTCTGCGCTTCAAGCGGTCCTAACCACTGCACATTTCGCACGAATCAGGATTGTCGAGCGAGCATGAAATAGCCGCTTGGTTGCGGGCAATTTCCTCTGCACTCATTCCTGCGGATGCAGCCATGTCGATGGTCATTTGGGCTGCTTGCGGCTCTACCAAGGCAGGCTCTACTGAGTAAGCAGCTGCAGTAGCAATAGCCATGGTCGATTCAGCCTGTGCCGGAATAGTTTCCGTTTTGTATTTCTTATCTACTGTAAACTTGATAGCGTCGGTTGCTGCCTTCGTGCGCAGATAGTACATGCCGGTTTTCAAACCACGCTCCCATGCATAGAAATGCATTGATGAAAGTTTACCGAAGTTTGGATTCTCCATAAACACATTGAGAGACTGGCTTTGACAGATATACGCTCCGCGATCAGCAGCCATTTCGATAATGGCTTTCTGCGAAAGCTCCCAAGCGGTTTTGTATAGCGCCTTCAGGTTGGCCGGAATCTCTTCAATGTTTTGCACTGAGCCATTGGCTGAAATCAACTTGTTCTTGAGGTCTTCATTCCACAAGCCTAGGTTTACCAAATCGCGAAGCAAATGCTTGTTCACGATAATGTACTCCCCTGCCAATACACGACGAGTATAGATGTTGCTTGTATAAGGCTCGAAGCACTCATTATTGCCCAAAATCTGTGCTGTACTGGCGGTAGGCATAGGCGCGAGTAACAGAGAGTTGCGCATACCATGCGTCTTGATTTCATCCTTCAGAACATCCCACTCCCAGCGAGAGGTCGGTGTAACATCCCACATATCGTATTGAAGAATGCCCTGACTTGCAGGCGAGCCTGCAAAGGTTTCGTATGGTCCGTTGAGCTTTGCCAAATCTTTTGAGGCAGTAGCAGCTGCATAATAAATCGTTTCGAAAACTTCTTTATTCAGCTCACGTGCTTCAGGACCATCGAATGGTAAGCGCATCAAAATGAATGCATCTGCCAAGCCCTGCACACCGATGCCGATTGGGCGGTGACGCATGTTGCTCTTCTTCGTTTCGGGTACCGGATAGTAGTTACCATCGATAATCTTATTCAGATTCACGGTGAGTTGGTAGGCCACATCGAATAGTTTGTGATGATCGAATTTTCCATCCTTCACAAACTTCGGCAACGCAATAGAACCGAGGTTGCACACAGCAATTTCATCGGGAGCGGTGTACTCCATGATTTCTGTGCAAAGATTAGAACTCTTAATGGTTCCTAGATTCTTCTGGTTGCTCTTGCTGTTGGCTGCATCTTTATAGAGCATATAAGGAGTACCGGTCTCAATTTGTGATTCAAGAATCTTGAACCACAAGTCTTGCGCCTTGATGGTTTGACGACCGCGGCCTTCAGTTTCATACTTCGTGTAAAGCGCCTCAAACTCCGAGCCCCAGGTATCTGAAAGTCCCGGACATTCATTAGGGCACATCAAGGTCCACTCGCTGTCTTCCTTCACTCGCTTCATGAACAAATCCGGTATCCACAAAGCATAGAACAAATCGCGCGCACGCGATTCTTCCTTACCATGGTTCTTTTTCAGATCGAGAAAATCGTACACATCAGCGTGCCATGGCTCGAGGTAAATAGCAAATGAACCTTTGCGCTTACCGCCACCCTGATCCACATAACGCGCTGTGTCATTGAACACTTTCAGCATTGGTACGATACCATTGCTGGTACCATTGGTTCCCTTGATGTATGAGCCCTTCGCGCGAATGTTGTGAATGCTTAACCCTATTCCGCCGGCGCTCTGCGAGATGAGCGCTGTTTGCTTAAGGGTATTGTAAATGCCCTCGATGCTGTCGCTTTGCATTTGCAACAAGAAGCATGAGCTCATCTGAGGCTTGGGAGTACCTGCATTGAACAGCGTTGGTGTGGCATGAGTAAACCAGCCCTCGCTAAGCATGTTATAAGTCTTGATAGCTTCGGTGATATCCTCCTTGTGAATACCCACCGCAACACGCATAAATAGTTGCTGTGGACGCTCGGCTACCTTACCATTGATCTTCAGCAAATACGAACGCTCGAGTGTTTTAAATCCGTAGTAATCGAAATTGAAATCGCGGTCGTAGATAATGGTGCTATCCAAGATGGGTGCATTATCTATAATCACCTTATACACATCATCGGCAATCAGACCTGCGTTGGCCCCTGTCTTCGGATCTAGATAGTAGTACAAATCGGTCATAACCTGACTGAACGACTTCTTCGTGTTTTTGTGCAAGTTGCTCACGGCAATGCGCGATGCAAGCAATGCATAGTCGGGATGTGTGGCCGTATTGGTAGCCGCAATCTCTGCCGCCAAATTGTCGAGCTCGCTGGTGGTAACCCCGTCATACACTCCTTCGATAACCTTCATGGCTACCTTGACAGAGTCTACAATCGGATTCAACCCATAGCACAGCTTGGCAATGCGCGCGGTGATCTTGTCGAACTTCACCGTTTCCTTGTGACCATCTCTTTTTACGACGAACATATAGTTGTTTTTTTTAGTTGTCTTTAGCGAGGATTTCCATCTTCTGCCAAAAAGGCTCCCCGACCCTTTCGGCACCCACCTGCGGTGGGCGTGGTTAACTCCCCAACTTCGTGTGAGGAAACTTCATTTTTCCGCAGCCGCCACGAATGACTTCGCCTACTTCAAAACGAGAGTGCAATAAACGTGTTTAGGTATTGAATTCTCAAAAAATCAACGGGTGTTGTTTTTAAGAATCCCGGTGTAATTATTCACATCGATAAAATGTGAAAACTTATTTTGTATGCTCTCGTTTTTTTAAGTAAGAGAGCTGCAATCTTCCCTAAAAATCCTCATCCAGCGAGAAGGTCTGCTTGTCTTTGTCAGCCATCACACCCGCCTTCTGATAGTCGCCCACACGCTTCTCGAAGAAATTGGTCTTCCCTTGAAGAGAAATCATTTCCATGAAGTCGAATGGGTTGGTCTTGTTGTACACACGGTCATTGCCCAACTCTGCCAATAGGCGGTCGGCAACGAATTCAATGTACTGCGCCATTAAGTCACTGTTCATACCAATGAGCTTGACAGGTAAAGCCTCGATGATGAACTCCTTCTCTATCTCCACTGCATTCGTAATAATCTCTCGAATATGCTCCTTAGAAAGCTTATTGACGATATGCTTGTTGTAGAGCAAACAAGCAAAATCACAATGCAAACCTTCATCACGACTAATCAACTCATTGGAGAAACTCAGACCGGGCATCAAGCCGCGCTTCTTCAACCAGAAAATACTGCAGAATGAGCCACTGAAGAAAATCCCTTCAACAGCAGCAAACGCAACGAGGCGCTCTGCAAATGATCCGTTCTTTATCCAACGCAGCGCCCAGTCAGCCTTTTTGCGCACACAATCCAATGTGTCGATAGCCTTGAAAAGATAGTTCTTGTCTTTCGTGTCTTTTATATACGTATCAATCAGCAGCGAATAGGTTTCGCTGTGAATGTTCTCCATCATAATTTGAAAGCCATAAAAAAACTTGGCCTCAGTGTATTGAACCTCACGTACAAAATTCTCAGCGAGATTCTCATTGACGATACCATCGCTGGCTGCAAAAAATGCGAGCACATGCTTAATGAAGTGACGCTCATCGTTGGTGAGCTTCGTATTCCAGTCCACCAAATCCGCCTCAAGGTCAATCTCCTCAGCTGTCCAAAAATTCGCCTGGCTTTTCTTGTAAAAATGCCAGATATCGTGATGCACAATGGGGAATAATACGAATCTATCTGGATTCTCTTTGAGAATTGGTTCCTCTGTTTGTAAAGTCATGCTATCTTGAAGTTCGAGTTCAGCCACGGATTCCATAAAAGGCGCTTGGTTATCGGTTATTATTTAAAAAGGTAAATTATTCGGCAATCTTCCCTTCAGAATCTCAATCAGTTAGGCCGCTTGGATTTCTTCTGGTTCGACGACGTCAAAGGTTACCCAAAATCCGCACAAAGCCAACAGGAAACAATTGACAACGGGCTCTACTTTTTAACATGACAAGACTCAGCTATGAAAATCAGCGCTTAACTCATTTCTGGACTTTCGAAACGACAGCCTGTCAGCCAAACCTCATATGGCACTATTTTTCACCCCGACGCGGCCCGTGACGTACTAAATTTGCGTCCGTTCTCTCAGAACAGGTACACTATATATTATGATTGGAACCATTAACAAGATCCTCAAGAAATTGGTGGGCGATAAAACCCAGCAGGATCTGAAAGATATCAACCCCATTGTTGAGCAAATCAAACAAATAGGGCAAACCCTCACAGCCATCTCCAACGATGAGCTTCGTCAGCGCTCGGAAAAACTGAAACAACATATCAAAGCGCGTATTTCTGACACTGAAACAGAAATCGCACAATTGAAAGTGCAAGCTGAAACCCTTCCCGGTACTGAACTCGAACAGAAAGAGGCTATTTTCGGCAAGGTCGACAAATTAGAAAAAGAAATAGATCAGCAAATCGAGCAAACGCTCACAGAAATTCTCCCTGAAGCATTTGCCATTGTTCGTGAAACAGCACGCCGACTCAAAGAAAATACTGAACTGCGTGTTTCGGCTTCGCCATTCGATCGGCAGTTGGCAACCATAACTGCCAAAGATTACGTAACTATAGAAGGCGATACAGCCATCTGGAAAAATAACTGGATAGCTGCCGGCAACCGCACAACGTGGGACATGGTGCACTATGATGTTCAGCTCATTGGCGGTATTGCCCTTCACCGCGGGAAAGTGGCCGAAATGGCTACCGGAGAAGGTAAAACACTTGTGGCGACCCTGCCTGTTTTCCTGAATGCCCTTGCCGAAAAAGGCGTACACCTTGTAACAGTGAATGATTACCTAGCAAAGCGCGACTCTGAATGGATGGGGCCACTCTATGAATTTCATGGACTGTCGGTCGACTGCATCGATAGGCATCAGCCCAATAGCGCTGCGCGTCGGAACGCATACCGCGCCCACATCACGTTCGGAACCAACAACGAGTTTGGATTCGACTACCTGCGCGATAATATGGCTGCAGAGGCCATCCAGCTTGTACAGCGAAAACATCATTTCGCCATCGTTGATGAAGTGGATAGCGTATTAATTGACGAGGCGCGAACGCCTCTCATTATATCAGGTCCTACACCCAAAGGCGATGATCAGGAATTCGACGCGTTGAAACCAAAAGTTCAACTGCTGATGAACGCACAGAAAGCGGCATCAACCGACTTTCTCACATTGGCTAAGAAGAAACTCAGCCCCGATTCGGGTTCTCCTTCCAAAGATGATATTGCGGAGGGCGCTCTTTCGCTCTACCGCGCATACCGAGGCCTACCCAAGAATAAAGCTCTCATCAAGTTCCTCAGTGAGGAGGGCATTAAGGCACACTTGCTAAAAACTGAAGGCCAGTATTTGCAAGACAACCAGCGCGATATGCACAAGGTGGATGCAGAGCTATTCTTCGTAATCGACGAAAAGCATAATCAAATAGAACTCACCGAAAAAGGAATTCAGCTCATCTCGAAAAACATGGAAGATGAGCGCTTCTTTCTGCTACCCGATATTGGAACTGAAATAGCTGAAATCGAAAACAGTGGAAAATCGGATGAGGAAAAACTAAAAGCCAAAGACGAATTGATGCGCGATTACAGCATCAAGAGTGAACGCATCCACACCATTAACCAACTGCTGAAAGCCTATGCACTTTTCGAAAAAGATGTCGACTACGTGCTCATGGACAACAAGGTGAAAATAGTGGATGAGCAAACAGGCCGTATCATGGAAGGTCGACGTTACTCCGATGGCCTGCATCAGGCAATTGAGGCGAAAGAGAATGTGAGAGTAGAGGCCGCCACACAAACTTACGCTACCATCACGCTGCAAAATTACTTCCGCATGTATCACAAGCTCGCAGGTATGACCGGAACTGCCGAGACCGAAGCAGGAGAATTGTGGAGCATCTACAAACTTGATGTAATGGTAATTCCTACCAACCGCGCCATTTCGCGTAAGGACATGGAAGATAAAGTGTACAAAACCAAACGCGAAAAGTACAATGCCGTTATTGAAGAAATAGCTGAACTGCGCGCCGCGGGGCGTCCTGTATTGGTAGGTACAACCACTGTTGAAGTAAGCGAATTACTTTCAAAAATGCTGCGTCTTCGCAACATCGATCACCAGGTTCTCAACGCGAAGCTTCACCAGAAAGAAGCAGATATCGTTGCAATGGCTGGTCGCTCGGGCACAGTCACCATTGCTACCAATATGGCAGGCCGAGGCACCGATATTAAACTCACATCGGATGTGAAAGCTGCAGGAGGACTTGCAATCATTGGAACAGAACGGCACGATTCGCGTCGTGTTGACCGTCAGTTGCGCGGTCGTGCCGGTCGTCAAGGTGATCCGGGAAGTTCACAGTTTTATGTGTCTTTGGAAGATAACCTGATGCGTTTGTTCGGTTCCGACAGAGTAGCCAAAATTATGGACAGAATGGGATTGAAAGAAGGCGAAGTGATTCAGCATTCTATGATGACCAAATCCATCGAGCGCGCTCAGAAAAAAGTGGAAGAAAACAACTTCGGTACGCGTAAACGTTTGTTGGAATACGATGACGTAATG